>NZ_JBNHER010000258.1:0-26367 GCF_050015975.1 Dapis purpurea BLCC-M126
GCTTTAAACCAGAATTATTTAATTATTAATAATTAATAATTAATAATTGGGTAAGAATACAACTTTTAGCTATTTCATAAATAATGAATATATACTTCTAGTAGTCAAAGTCAGTTTTTTTTCCAATACTTTTAATTATCCTTAAATCTATCAATACTAATTCCTGCTGATCAGCCAATAAATTAATAGCTAATAGCCGAAGTTTGCAGTTACTCTATAAGATAAGAGGTTATACCAATTTCAAAAAAGAATGTTACGAATAGTAAGGGCAATAAAAAGATTTTACAGGAGATTTACCTTTGACAAAAAATATAATTTCCCAGTTAAAAGATGATATGTAAGCTATTCTCATACAACTCCTGACTCCTGAATCCTAAAAAGTCCCCTAGCGATTTGTAGCAAACATTTATAAAATTGGTATTAGCTGATAGCTGAATGCTTACGTTGCCTCGAATATTTTTTTAGTTGTTATACCACTTTAAAAAAAGAATGCTACGAAAAGGTAGCTCTTGATCGGATGTGCTGAAAAATACCTGCTCGAATTCATTGTAGATAGTTATATCTATCGTTTTCCCTTTTTTTTTGAATGTTTATCCCTTATTGCTTCTTCCTTCTTCCTTCTTCCTTCTTCCTTATTTCTACCATTTGTAGCAAACATTTATAAAATTGGTATTATACCTCAAATATAAACCCTCAACTACTTCCTGATTTGAAGAAAGTAAAAGAGGGTAAAAAAAGCAACAATAAAATAAATAAGTTGCTGTATTTGCCATCAATCAATTTAATTTTGCATAAATTGCTGTAGACTACGAGTCATCATATCGACTATTCCCTCTTGCTGATTAATTTCAGTATTTGCCTCAGCTTCTATACGCTCTACTACATCCTGTGAAAGATTCAGTAACTGCTTTAACTTTTGATAAGCAACTTCTTCCTCTTCATTAATATTTGGCTCATCAGGAGTACGAGCACTACAAGCAATTACTTCATAACCTAATTTTAGTACCAGTTCTCTTTCTTGTTGGCTTTCTAATTTGGGAATTGATTCCTCCAATGGTATATTTTGCATGAGATAATCCCGCAATTCCTCTTGAAATTGTTGTTGAGAATCTCCTGTCGCAAATAAACTACTGAAGCGATTCAACATTAGATCGACTTCCTCTTGCGCCAGTTGTCCGTCCGACCATGCCATATAAGCAACAATCCGCAACAAATTCATCTGGCGTGGAGTAATAGATGGGGGTGGAGGTGGTTGGACTGCCATAAATTTTTCCTCAATTATTGGCTATTCATATAGCGCTACGCGCAAGTCAAAAGTTAAAAGCGAATGCGTAACTCTGGGGTCTCCATTTCCTGCGGAAAGGCTACGCCAAATAGAATGTAAGACGCACTCAAGATAGTCAAAAGTTAAAAGTAATCTCTGACTAAGTTTTTCTTCCAGAAATGCTCCGCAAACAGGATTTACCAATGTCCGCGCCCTAAATGCGTAGTACTATAGATCAACTTTTAACCTATCATCAAGCTAATAGTTATTATCGAATCGTTAGGCAAATTTTAAATATTTCATTTTCATAAGAAAAACAAAAAATTTCATTTATAAAATATACTCTAATGAACTTCCCAACCATCCAGCAAAATTTTCTTGTTGTTTTGCCGTAGGGTTTTTCACTGGTACAACTTGGTAACGACTGGGGCTAGAGTGAGCCAAAGTTACTTGATGAGTAATAAGTTCATCTTGATGGAAAACCGTTACTTCCAAAACATCCCCTACTTGATAATCTTTGAGGCGATCGCTCAACTTATCTGCATTTACCCGAAAACCATCTATTGCGAGTAACTCATCCCCTGCATCTAATCCCGCCAACTGTGCTGCCCCCTGATGTTGAACAAATTTAATTATTTCTTTACTATTCTCACTAACGACATTCATTCCCAAATCTGGCCATTCATTATCTTCTTTTTTAAGTCGCAGTCCAAAAGGTCTGAGATATTCATCAAAAGGCAACTCATCTACACCATGAATATAACTCTCAAAGAATTCACCCAAATCTAATTCTGCCACCTCTTCAATTACACTTTTTAATTGTTCTGGAGTAAAACCTATTTCTGACTTACCAAACTCATCCCACATTTGACGCATTACATCATCCAATGACCGTTGATTTTGATATTTTTCTCGGATTAACAAATCAAGTAATAAAGATATCATTGCTCCTTTTAAATAATAGGAAATCTGACAATTATTGCTATTAGCATCCCGACGATATAACTTGATCCAAGCATCCCAACTAGACTCACTTACTGGTTGTACTTTTCTTCCTATTGTTGTTAGCAGAAGTGTAATTTCTTTTCCTAATCCTTTCAAGAAAGTTTTCACATCATAAATACCAGCTTTCAAAGGAATTAATAAGTCATAATAACTAGTTGTACCTTCAGAAAACCATAGAGAAGAAGTGTAATTTTCCTGTTCATAATCAAAAACTTCTAATGCTTTAGGTCGAATGCGCTTAACATTCCACAAGTGGAAAAATTCATGGGCGACTAACTGCATAAAGCGATCAGCTTTTTCTTTATTCCTGAAACCGAATCTCGGATAATTTAAAGTACAACTAAACTTATGTTCTAAACCTCCAAAACCTTTTCCAGAGATATGCAGCAGAAATAAATATTCTTCATAAGGCAAACCACCAAATAACTCTGCTTCTACCTCAATAATTTTTTGTATATCTGGAATTAGTTTTTCTGGTTCTGCATTACCTTTTCCCCAAATAGCTAATTGATGTTTTTTACCTTCTACTTCAAATGGATATAATTGATGACTACCTATTTCAAAAGGGCTATCTACTAAAGTATCAAAATCTTCTGCGTCAAATGTATTTTCTGTATCTGGAATCTTTGGTAAAGATGTACTTACTTGCCAATCAGATTTAGGTGAAATAACTTTTATCCTAATCGGATTTTTATCACATTCAGGAATATAAAAGAACAAAGCTGCCCCATTAAAATAACCATGTGTAGAGTCTAAATGATTGGTGCGCACTGTTAATTCATTAGCAAATATTCTGTATTGAACTATTACTTCTGAAACTCCTAATGTTTCTATTTGCCAATGATTTTTGCCCAGTTTTTGCCAAGGTAAGGGTCGTTCATTTTCACTATAGGCACAGAAATCTTGCAAATGTTTAGCATATTCCCTGATTAAGTAAGATCCTGGTGTCCATACTGGCATTTTTAAATCCAGTTTTTTAGAAGTTTGTAATAATGAGGAAGTTATTTGTTCAAGTCTAACAGACAAACTAACCTCAAACAGATGGGATTCTGGATGAGGCATAGATACTTTATATTGAATTGCTGGGGTTGTAATTGTCGGACTGATGGGTAATATTCTAGCTTCAGTCATAGTTATTGATTTTTAATATGAACTATTTGATTGTGACTTGAGTATATATATTTTATTTCTATTTTTAACATAATATTAATCTCAGTTCTTAATGTAAATTTTTCGACAAAAACAGCTATAATTTAATCAATTTTTTACTTCTTGTCAAAAATTTTACTGTATCAAAAATCATTAATCTAGTTTACTGACTAGCTAAATGCATTAAATGTTTAAGATTAAGTAAATGCATTACCTGATGTTCTGAATCTCTACTTATCCAACCCTTAGTATGTAATTTAGTCATAATTTTGCTAGTTTCTTCAATTGTTATATCTGTTACATCAGCTAAATCTTGGTCGGGAATATTAAATATTTCACAGGTTTTTTCCGTAGTTTGACCGTAATTTTCGGCTAATTCTAGTAATGTATTAGCCAGTTTTACTGCTGGAGGTCTATGGCGCATTTGATAACGAACGTTTGTCTGCCTGAGACGTTTAACCATGAGTTGCAGCATTCGGTGATGTAACTGAGGGTCTTTGAAAAGAGTTTGAATAAATCTTTGAGCCGAAATACTAATCAAACGGACTGGAGATAGGGCAACAACATCATTTGAGCGGGGTGATTCATCTAGAATGGCCATTTCACCAAAAAAATCTCCTCTCCCCAGAATAGCCAATGCAACTGAGTTCTCTCCTGACAACCTCCGTCTCACTTTGACCCACCCTGATACCAAGAAATAAACAGCATTACCCCAAGCATCTTCCATTAAGACCACTCTATCTGAGGGATACTCATGTTTGACTGCAACAGAGAGGAGCCATTCCAACGTTTCTGGGTTAGCTCCCTTAAATAAAGGAAAAAGCTCACTGAAAGCTTCTGTCTGCATGAAAATTAGCACTCTTTATTGTATTTTGTGATTGTTAAACTCAACAGCTATCATACTAGAGTTTTTTTTAGTTCAGCAAAATTATATCTGTATTCGTTCGGGATTGATAGTAGTTTTTCTACCCCTACATCTCCACCAGAACTGTTGATTAGACTTTCACATTTACCAATACATTTCAAATCTACAGCTTAAGTTAGCTAGATAAGCTATAGTAAAAATATTTTTTGAAATTAGTATTATCTACTCCAGGCTGAATATAAGTTCCGATCAAAATAGCTAAAAAAACGGGCTAACCCGATTTTGGTTAACCCGCAAACTTGGGAACGCGCAAATAATTACTTCTGCACTACCAATTTGACATTAGCGTTTTGTAGGCCACGTTGCTTAACAGCAGCTAAAGTTTTGTTAACGGCATACTTTTGGTTGATAGAATTGATCAACTCAGTTTGATTGTGCTTCTTAGCAACACCCCATAAATCAGCGATTAGGTCAAAGGAGCCATCGCTATTACGAGACCAACCTAAATCATATTCACCTTCTAGAACAGCAACTATATCGGAACGTACACGTTGGCCATTGTAGCCACGAACATCAGCATTAGTTTTTACTGTAACTCCCAAATCACGCAAGGAAGCTTTTAAGATTTCAGCGTCAGTGATCTTAGTACGTAGTGTGCTGAAGTGAGACATTTGGGTTTCCTCCTAAATTTAAAATCAAAACAGAAACAACAACGGTTTTTATGGAAAAGTACCACAGCTCATAATCGTTGAATTGATGTTGAGCAGATATGGTTTTTGTTAGGAACTGCTAGTAACCTTATCTAGTTTACTAGCCTTTACTCCTGTTTGGACCAGGAGAAAGCTTTTAGAACTCCAGTCTTTGATACTCGGCGACTGAAGATGCAGCAGGCCGCGCACGTTGTCTAGCCCAATCTCTTAGAGCAGTAACTTGCTCTGTCATGGTCTTCGATAACGGTAGTGTAGATTTAATTGCGGCAATAATATCTAACTGCGTAAATTCTCTATCTTGAGCAAATGCTTCATACATAGCAGCGATTATGGCTTGCTCTATTTCTGCACCTGAAAAGCCATCGGATACATTAGATAGTTGATCGAGATCGAAGCGTTCAATATCTCGACGTCTTTTTGCTAGATGAATTTTGAAAATATCTTGGCGTTCTTCTTTGTTTGGTAAATCTACAAAGAAAATTTCATCAAACCTACCTTTTCTCAAAAACTCTCCAGGTAGACGTTCTACTCGATTGGCAGTTGCCATCACAAATACTGGAGAAACTTTTTCTTGCATCCAAGTTAGGAATGAACCAAATATCCGGCTAGAGGTACCTCCATCAGAGTCAGCTGAACCTGTACTACCCGCAAAGGCTTTATCCAACTCATCTATAAACAGAATTGCCGGTGAAATTGACTCGGCTGTTTTGAGAGCATTTCTTAAGTTAGCTTCAGACCTCCCTACCATTGAACCATCGTATACTCGTCCCATATCCAAGCGCAATAAAGGTAGACCCCAAAGACGAGATGTAGTCTTTGCTATCAGAGACTTGCCACATCCAGGTATTCCGAGAATTAACATCCCTTTTGGTTGAGGTAGTCCATATTCTCGAGCACGCTCTGTGAAGGCATCAGAACGTTGCCTTAACCAACGTTTCAGTTCCTCTAGACCACCTACAGCATCTATAGTTTCATCCTCTTCTATATACTCTAGTATGCCGTTGCGCTTGATGAGCTGTTTTTTCTCAGATAGTACAATGTCAACTTCTTTCTCAGTCAGGCGTCCTGCTGTTACTTGGGCTTTACGATATACCTTTTCGGCTTCATCTTTTGTTAAACCCAAAGTTGCTTTCAGGAGCTTTTCCCTTGTTTCTGTAGAAATACGACGGTTTTTAGTATGCTCTAATTGTTTTGATAGGACTTGATTCAATTCCTTCATATCTGGCAGTGGAAAATCAAGGACAACTACTTCCTTTTCTAATTCTATTGGCACATTTTGTACGGGAGACATTAATATAATTGTCTTGTTTGTACCTTTAAAATTAGCGATCGCATCTCTTAACCACCTAGTAACTGGTGGTGAGTCGATAAATGGATGTAAATCCTTGAATACATATATTCCAGCACCACTATTAGGATCTCGCTGCCTGATTACCCACTCTATAGCTGCCTCTGGTGAGACTGTATTATGCTGAGTTGTGTTTTTGTTTTGGCCATACTCTACAATACCGTGAGTTACTGTCCAAACAAACACTTTGTGTGGGGACTTGGCCTGAGCTAATGCTGCAATTGCCTGCTCTGACCGCTCTTCCTCGGAGGTTACGAGGTAGATCAAAGGATATTGAGCTTGGATTAGAATATTGAGTTCTTCTTTCATAGTCCTCGATCTAAATAGAGACGGTACAAAGTTTACTATTGCTTAATTTAAGTTATCTTTTTTTTCCCTACTTTATGACTTTTTGGAGCTTTCAATTAGCTCTTTAAATTTAGTCATCGGAATTAACTTAGCAGGGAACTAACTCTTGCTCTCCCGGTTGAGGTTCAGATTTTTCTGATTCCGGTGTTTGCTTAACTGGAATATTTTGATCTACAAGTACACTTGGCTGACTTTTGAGGGAGACCAATTCTCCTTCTGGCATTACAAGTGAACTTGTACACTCTGGACAAGTGTATACCCGGTGGGTCTGTCCATATATTGAACCTGATTCATCAACTACTTCTGGGTTTTCTAAATAAAATAGGATAGCCCTTTCTGCTATTGATGACATTGGTTCCGAGTCAACTGCAGCCCTTATTTTGAGCTTGCGATGCAGTTCTGGTTGTATATATAATGTAACTTTTTGCTTGTCTTGCATATGACAGTCAACTTGTTTACCCGGGTATGTATTTTACATTAGCGGCTCTTTTTGGGAATGTCAAGCCGTCAAACCGCTTTAACGCTATTATTGTAATATTTGTTTACATTTAAGGACAATAATCAACTAAAAATAAAGGTTGTATTCTTTACTGCGTAATACTTACATATTTTTTGATCAATTATTTTTTTGAGAAAAATTTAAAACAAAAACTAAAAAATATTCCACTTTTATGGATGGGGACAAAACTAATTAATAGTGTAATCAGTTTTTAATTAAAAATTAATATATTGTATAGATACCAATTCCCATACTGGTGAGGTACAAAATTTTAGGTTTGAGGGAATAGGCAACAGGGAATGGGGAATAGGCAACAGGGAATGGGGAATAGGAAACAGGGAACGGGGAATAGGCAACAGGGAACGGGGAATAGGCAACAGGGAATAAAAAGACAAAAATATAACTGTACCTCACGACCTTGGGAAACGCTATAAGTAAAATTTACGCTATAAGTAAAATTTAGGTATTTGCTATATTTAATTTAAGGGTTAT
Organism: Dapis purpurea BLCC-M126; assembly: GCF_050015975.1. Classification (NCBI taxonomy): domain Bacteria; kingdom Bacillati; phylum Cyanobacteriota; class Cyanophyceae; order Oscillatoriales; family Microcoleaceae; genus Dapis; species Dapis purpurea. The sequence goes on from NZ_JBNHER010000258.1 coordinate 7,681, forward strand.
TGTTTGGAGCTACTCGTTCAATTCCTATTTCTTATGTTTAGGTTGTATATGTTTAAACAGAGTTCATTAATTGATAATGGAAATTATTTTTGTTTCCCTTTTCGACTGTCGCCGACATGAAACGCTCCGCGACATAAAACGCGAAATGAAAAGTGTTCCACTCCCCGACATGAATGTCGAGCATGACAAAGGTCAAGCTTTGCGGAACGGAAACATAATTATCAATTATTAGGAGAGGCAATAAAGCCGAATTGATTAATTATTAATAATCCATTGGTAAAAATACTTAAAGTAGTCAAAGTTTGTCTATATCCTAACCATGAACAATAGCATTAACTATCCTGTACTTTTGGTGAATTGTGAAAAGGTACTAATCAGAGTTGCTAAATTTTATGCCAAATTAAAAGATACTAGGACTGATTTTATGCATAAATTATTTACTGCAATAATTAACTATAACCAACTGATTGTTTGAGAAGATTTAAAGATTTTCGACATTGTTAAAAAGCAAAAATTATCAAGAGCAATTAGTTACAGCGCTTTCCGTTGTTATGAGTTACACCCACCGTGGGCAAGATGCCCGTACTACAATATTTTTATCATTGACTCTGTACATTATTTCTCCAAAATTTGCTGTATTTAGGTTGGAAACCTAGAGATAGTTAAGAAATTTATTAGAAGGTAAAGCAGAAAAATACAGTCTTGATTTCAATGGTAATTAGTCGTTGGGAAGCAATTTATCAAGTCTGCTGATGTTTAGAGAATATTAATAATTATGATACAAAAAAAGATATTACCTATAGTTTGTGTAGTGGCGATCACTACTCAAATTCTCATAGTAAAAGCACATTCAAGTTTGGCAAAAATTACAAACTTAAATAGTACATTAGTTCAATTGAATACTTCTGGTAACGAGCGGAATAATACTTCCACAGATTCAGTTAATCCTAAAAATATACGTTTTAGTCGTCGTTACGCATACAAATATAAGTTTGAATGTACACCAGATAATCAAACACAGCTAGCCATATACCAAGCACGTCGTAATCGTCAGGGTGAAATAGTTGGATTGTGGAAAAAAGCTGCTAATAGATCTTTAATTCAATGGACACAGACAGGTTCGTTAGAATTTGGTGACAAGTATACTCCAGAAGTTCGTTGTCAGGCCGTTACAGATAGATTTAATCAGCATTTTTTGAGGGGAGGAAAACCAAAAATGCCTCCTTTAAGTGAAGGAATTCTTAATGGTATGGCTGTCGTTTGTGCAGCTAAAGCAGGAGGTTGTGATTCAAGTAATTTGTTGTGGACTCTCAGAAGTAACAACAGAGGTACTAACGGCAAAATTATGATTAGTTTAGTAAGTTCTCTGAAAGGCGATGCTAGTGCTAGTTTAATATTTGAGAGTAAAGATTCTGAAAATGTAAAAAATCAGGGAGATGAATGGGTAGAAAAATTGATAGTTATTGATGATAGCTTAAAAGCAGCATCAGTAAATCAGAAAAAAATACTGGAAGTGGATATGGAAAAGTTGATTGAGGAAGTTATAACTGAAGAACAAAAAAATCTGGAAAATGATGAGTAATTAGACTCAAAATTATAAGTTAATTAAATGAAAAAATTGATAAGTTTAATGGCAATAATTCCAACTTTTTTGGAAGTTTGTATTTTACCAGTAGCATCCACCCCTGAAGGAATTAATATTCGGCAAATTCAGGAAATTTCTGCTTTTAAGTCAAATCATGTTGTAGAAAAGATCGCTCAACCTATTACTGTAAGATTACTAGGAGATAATATTGCTGGTTCTGGGGTGATTATTTCTCAAGTAGGAAGTGACTATTTTGTGTTGACTTGCGCCCATGTAATTGATTCTAATCGAGAAGCAAAATTTGTAGTTTTAACTTCAGATGGAAAAGAGTATATTGCTCAGAAGGATAGTAGATTTAATTTTATAGATATAGATTTGGCAGTGGTTAAATTTTCCACAAATAATCAGTATCCAGTTGCCATTGCTAATGATAATTTTAATTTCAGTTTAGGAGAGGAAGTTTATGTAACTGGATTTCCTAATTATGAGCAAAAATCAGTAAATTTTGTTCCGACTGTAGATTTAGGAATTAAACCATATAATTTTACTAAAGGAAAGGTTATTCATGTACTGAATTTACCCTTAGAGAAAGGCTACAAAATTGGTATGAGTAATGAGATTGAAGTTGGGATGAGTGGAGGACCTGTTTTGAATCAAGATGGTGAGTTGGTTGGGATTATTGGTCGGACAAAATATGCTTTTGGTGGTTTGGATGCTTATCGATTTTCTGATGGAACTCAACCTTCAGAGGAGCTAGTGGAAGAATTGGTTGTTGCTAGTTGGGCAATTCCTATTGCTAAGTTGAATCTTGATAATTTTTCTGGTAATTAACTCAATTAGTTGATATTTTTTTGACACAAAAATGATGAGTAGGTGTAAAAAAAAATATGATAAACATTAGAAATATATTTATTACTTCTATAGTTGGAATTATTATTAGTATTACTAAGGTAGTAGATGCTGTAGATGCCAAATTAAGAGTAGAAGAAATTAATTCGATAGCTAAACAAACTACTGTTTTAATTGCCCCTAGATTAACTAAAGCTGAATTAAAGGATTTATTAAATAGAAAACCTGTAGCAAGATGGACTGTAGGTTCAGGGGTAATTATTGCTAAAGAAGGTCAAACATACTATATTTTGACAGTAACTCATAACTTTAGTCAGCAACAAGTAAGTAAAGATGCAGATTATGGCATACTAACAAGTGACAAAAAAGTTCATCAAGTAACAAAAATTAACGATGGTAGAGAATGTACTAATAGATTCTTAGAGGCAATAAGAAATAAAAAAGTAGAAACAGCTTTAGTAAGATTTGGTTGTTTTAATAACAAAAAAATCAATGGTTATGATTTAGCAATAGTTAGTTTTGAAAGTCAAAAAAACTATCCTGTTGCAAGCTTAGGAGATGCTAGTAAGTTACAAGAAGAAGATATAGTTTATATTTCTGGTTGGCCGAAAATTGAAGCGGAACCTAAGCTAAAAATTGATGGAACTATGCAATTAGATTCGCAAGGAAAAATAATTTGTAAAGACCCTGCACCTGAAAGGCAAAGACGACTAGCATGGGGACCATTAAAAGCTTCTATTCCTGTTACTAAAAAGGATAATGGTTATAGCTTATATTATACAGATTATACTCGTCCAGGGATGAGTGGTGGTCCTGTGTTTAATAGTAATGGTGAAGTAGTTGGAATTCATGGACGAGGTTCAACAAATAAACCTATTTGCGGACAAATATATGAACCAATATCTAATAATAATTCTTCCTCAAAAAATCAATTGGAGTTAGAAAATGATTGGCAGGATTTTGGGGAGTTTGAGTCTGAAAATACTTGGTCAACAAATGAAGAAAAAAAGAGCAAAAATAATTTCCCAGGTTTTCCAGGATTTGAATCTCAAAATAACTTAGAGAATGACTCAAACTCAAATAAGAATCAAAATAATTCGACATTAGACTTGGATAATAGTTCCAAATCAATTTATGATTTACAGAAAATGTATAGCAGTGCCCAAAATGTTAATTATTCTCGAAGGTTAATTAATGAGGTAGGAATGAATTTATCTTTTAAATTAGAGGCTCCCTCACAAAAGATAATTCAATCACAAATAAGAAAAGTTCCTCAAATTAAGATTCCTGATGTAAGTAGCCAAATCGAAAATTCTAGGCCGATAAATTCAGATATAACAATACTAGAAAATCCTGAATTGATGACTCAAAATCAAACATCTGAATTGATTGATCCAAATCAAACAAAAGAGGGGGGGTTTGAAGACCCTAATGATAAGATAGACAATATCTATGAACTTTTTAATTTTAAACTAGAAAATGCTACAAGAGATGAAGCATCAGGTGGACAAGGAAGTCTTTTGTTAGACTAGGAAATATCAGAAAATATAAAGTTTTGCAGGTGTGAAAAATGCTATATTTTTTTAGCAAAATAACAAAAAAATTATCTATTTTTCTGGGTGGAATATTTATCGGTTGTCTAGCATCAACTCCTGCTTTTGCTCAACTTTCAATAGAAGAAATTAATTCTATCGCCAGACAAACAACTGTACTAATTGCTCCTGCATTGACTCCTGAGTTACGGCAAGACTTAGAAGAAAATCGTAATAATCCATTACGAAAATCAGGTATTTGGAATCCAGGTTCAGGAGTAATTATTGCTAAAAAAGGAAATAAATATTATGTGCTAACTGTCGCCCATAATTTTTTACAAAGACATCTAGATAGCAAAGATTATTGGCAACAATTAGGAGGAAAACCTTACTATGGAATTAGAACTTATGATGGGAAAGTTCATATTATTAAAGATGTTAATGATGGTAGAGGGTGTCCTCTAAAAGGTAGTCCAAAATTGACAGTATTGGTGAGATTTGGTTGTCGCGATCGCTTTATTCTCAACACCGATATAGTCGATTATACTGTTGGTACAGATCAGGTCAGGGGTATAGACTTAGCGATCGTTACATTTGAAAGCAAAAAAAATTATATAGTTGCTCCCCTAGGAGACTCTCGTCAAGTGAATCTCACTGACAGAGTTTATATTTCTGGCTGGCCTGACCCTGAAAGAGAACAAGACCCGCAGACAGGTAGATGTCGTGAAAGAGTGGCTCGCAGACAACGACGTTTAGCTTGGGGTCCAGTTAGGGGAAAGATTAATGCCGATCCTCAGCATCAGGGTTATAGTATTTTTTACACTGATGAAACTGCTGCTGGTATGAGTGGAGGACCTGTATTTGATAGTAATGGTCGGGTAGTTGGTAGTCATGGGTTAGGTAGTCGGAATAAACCCTTATGTGGTGGTAATCTTGAGGCGAGAAGTGAAACTGACTCTAGTAATGATACTGATAGTATTTCTGGTAGTGAGAGTCTTGATTTTAATAAGTTGCAAAAGCGTTATAGTAGTGGGCAAAATGTTAATTATTTTCAAAGTTTAATCAAAAAATTTGATTTTAGTTTGGCTTTCAGACGGGAGTTACCTGATCAGCAAGTCATTAAAGCTGGTATTACGCCTATTAAAAATCTGAAGCTTGCTAGTAGTAGTGGTCAAGTCCAGTTTGATGCAAGTGAGGATGTGTTTGACGATCCTAATGATGTTGTTGATGATATTTATAAGTTGTATACGTTTGATTTGGAGAATATGATTAGGGATGAACCTTCTGGTGGTAGTGGGAGTTTGTTGTTAGATTAAATAATATGATGTCTATTGAACTAGATATCTCTGATAATTCACCTGAAACTCCTGTAAAAAGGTTGTTATATCATGTCCGGTTGAATAGTTATAATTAAAGTTCGTAGTAGGGCTTCAGCCCGATATATACTTAGGGCTTCAGCCCTACTACAAACAAAAACTTTTTGATCACTCATTATCCGGACATGATATTAAATCTTAATTTTCGGAGAAGTCTAATAGTGATAAATAATAGACTTTTCCAGAAATTGAATATTCCTTTCCGGTTGAATAGTTATAATTAAAATTCGTAGTAGGGCTTCAGCCCGATATATACTTAGGGCTTCAGCCCTACTACAAACAAAAACTTTTTGATCACTCATTATCCGGACATGATATTAAATCTTAATTTTCGGAGAAGTCTAATAGTAATAAATAATATACATTTCTAGAAATTCAATATTCCTTTGTTCAAACCCTTCCAATTTACACCTATCTCAGCAAGTTGGCTAAATTTGGTCGAAATTTGGTTTGGTATCCTCAACTTCTTAGGCTCTTAATTTCCCCAGTTTTGAAAGTTTCTAAGCTCTCGAACAGGTAATTGAGGACTTCACAGAAACCTACGACGAAAACACCCAACTTTTCCAATAGGAAAAAAGCTTGAATTTATAGGAACTCAACTAAAAAATAATATGACTAATTTTCACAATCAAGTCTATTGACGAACAGGAACGGACTATGAACATTCAGGCAAGTTTGGTGAGTCAAACCACGACTACAATGGATGAATTGGGAAGTTCCTCTCTTAGAGTTGCTGAGCAAGCTGAAACCTCCGAATCTGGAGCGCATCAAGTTCTTAATTTAGCAGCGCAAGGAACTCAATCGGTAGAGCAGGCAATTAATGGAATCAATACCCTCAGAGATAACGTCAATGATCTCGCCAAACAGATTCTGCGTCTGAGGGAGCAAACCGGACAAATTGTTAACATATCCCAGTTGGTAGGAGATATTGCCAATAAAACCAATATGCTCGCCCTTAATGTCTCAGTAGAGGCTGTTAGAGCTGGAGAACATGGAAAAGGCTTTAGTGTACTTGCCAGGGAAATTCGCAAACTGGCTGATGAAAGTAAGAAATCGGCTGAGAAAATTAACATCTTAGCTAACGAGATTCAAGCGTCGATGAACTCCACAGTGATGATGACCGATCGAGGTACTAAAACAGCTATTGAAAGCATTTACCTAGTCGAAAATATGGCAAACGCTTTTACGGGAGTAAAAGAAGAGATTAATAACGTGGTGGTTAATAGCCAACAAATTTCCTTGAGTGTTAAACAACAATTAGCTGCCGTCCAACAGGTGATTTCCACCATGAACGAAATCAATCTTGGTGTTCAAGAAACTGCCTCTGGCATCACCCAAATAAAAACTGCCACCGAAGAATTAAAAGGAGAATCATTGACACTGCAAGAAGTAGTATAATAATCCTCTTCTATCACTCTAGTGTCTAATTACAAAAATTAGTAAGTTATGAAATTATATCAAATTATATAATATTTATTTGGCTTATTTGACGCTCTTACCAGGAACCTGCTTCACATTTAATTAAACGCTCCAGGATAGCGATCGCTTCTTGCTCTGAAGAAAATCTAATTTTTTGTTCCACACCAATATTAATTAATTCCATTCCTAAGCGGAGAAAATATGCTCGTTTGATTTGATTATTAATTTCTTGTTCAGTTATTCCTGCTCCACCATTTTCTATGTACGATTTTTGCGGGTCTAAGTCAAACATTTTGACTATTGATTTAACTACATATTGTTGCTCTGGTCTTGCCTTGGATAAAAGATTAATGATTGGTTGTTCCCAAATTAATTTAATATCAGCTTTAGTTGCCTGATTTTGTAACCATATTTCCAAAGTTGAAACAGGCAAATCAATTGTTTTTTCATCTACTTTTGCAAAGCTATGAGCTTCAGTATAACTAATTTTTCCATCTCGGTTATAATCTGCTGATGTCACCCTTTTACCAGTACGACTATAACCACTTAATCCAGCAAAAAAGCTGGAACTATAATCTTTATAATCTGCTTCGTTTACTTCTGGAGTGCAACCCACTGAAGGCAAAGTTTTTATAGTAGCAAAAAAACCACAACGAGTCTGAAGTGCTACTGGTTTATTAGGGTCGCCACCTTGATAAATAATATTAGCAAATGACCCGGAAAAACATTGAGCCATCATTGTTACTATTGGAGTATCTTGGGGTAATTTATCTAACATTTGTGATAATTCCTGAACTGTTATAAGTTGATTTTCCCAAAGCATTAGAGCGTTGTCATTAGAATTATTGGGGTTTTGAATTCCATGACCTGTAAAGTAAAAAAATATGGGTTGTTTAGAAATTTGTTCTCCAGTTTTTTGGAACCAACTCTGGAGATTGGTGAAAGTAGCTTTACCTTGAACATCAGGAATTTCTGGTACTTTAAATTGCTGGTTTCCTAGTTGGTCAATATAGCGAATTGTTGCTTTTCCATCATTACCATTTGCGAAAAATATTGAAGCTGCTAATGGGTTATATCCCATTTTTTCTAGGGTACGTTGAAAGTAAAGTACATTTTTTTCAATGGCAATTTCATTTTGTTCTGGACTACCACCTCCTCCAAACACTAAAAAATTTGGTTCTTGTTGGTTAGTTTGGCAATTATGAGTTTTTTGTTGCCTGAATTTTGTTGAGCTGTTCTTGGCAAATGCTAACTTTGGGTAACTTCCGAGAATCACAAAAATTAATCCTAATAATATATGGGTAAACTGAAATTTTCTCTGCATAACTATAATTTATAATTTTTAAATTTTGTCTAGTTTCTGATTTACCTAAAGATAAAGGTATAAAGCCTTTCATTTTCAGGATCAAAAAAGATAAAAAAAGAAATAATATTTCCTTGTATTCAGTCAAGTAAAGTTTTCCTGGAGGTAATTATCAATTATTAATTATCCATTATTAATTATCAATTATCCATTATTAATTATCCATTAATTAAAAAATACTTCTCATAGCGGTCATTAATCCTTGACAAACTCCTGTGAGAAAATCTAAATCTAAAGTTTCAATAGTATCACTGCTTTGATGATAATTAGGATTTCGCATATTTGCAGTATCGGTAATCATTATAGCTTTATATCCTCTATCCCAAAATGGTGCATGGTCACTACGACGGGTATCAGGAACAATTAAACCTTTATTTGGCACTGGTAACCACTGACAATTAGTTCCTATTTTATTAATATTTATACTCATTTGGAACATATCAATAACAGTCAATAAATTACCAATTAATGCAATAAAATTACCCTGGTTTGGATAAAAATATTTTAACCCAGAAGGATAATTTTGGGAATTGGAAGTATAGTCACAATAACCAAGCATTTCCAAAGATATCATTAATCTAAGTTGTTGTTTTTTTTGTTTGAGTTTTTCTGCATAATGCTGACTTCCTAATAATCCATATTCTTCCATATCAAAGGCAACTAAACTAACTGGATATTTCAAAGGTTTAGAGGAAAATTCTCTAGCTAATTCTAGTAAAACTGCTACTCCAGTACCATTATCATCTGCTCCTGCTGTACCTGGTACTGTGTCATAATGAGCACCAATTAATATTGGTGGTAATTCTCGTTTTTTATTGTTGTTCAAAGAGGGTAAATTCAAGATTAAATTTTGATGATTTTTGCCTGTAACTTGAAATTCATCAATTTCTACATTTCCAAAGTGTGATAATTCCTGATAAATATATTGTCTGACATAAAAATGTCCTATTGATGAAAAATATGGGTCGCGATCGCGCACTATTTCTTTTAGATGATTTTGTAATCTTGTTTGTAAATCAAATGTCATGTTTTTTATTATGATATAAAATCCTGATAATTACTATACCCAAGTTATTGCGACTGGAACGGAGTCGAAGGAAGCAATCTCAGGGGTGTGCGGAAATTGCTTCCTTTCGTCGCAATGACGACTATTCAAACGGATTTAATATTAGAACATACGCACCCCAACTAAGAAACCGGGTTTATTAGCCTAATTTAATAGTTGATATTGCAAATTTTAGTTCATATTTAATATTAGAACATACGCACCCCAACTAAGAAACCGGGTTTATTAGCCTAATTTAATAGTTGATATTGCAAATTTTAGTTCATAAACCCGGTTTCTGCATAAGTCGTGATTATTTGAGTTGGGAAATAGTAATTAAAAATACTCCTGATACCATAATTGCTGCACCTAATAATCGTTCTTTGATGCCTTTTTCTTTGAGAATTATTTTTCCCAAAAGAACGCTAAATAATGCACTTGTTCTTTTAACTGAAATTACATAAGCAACAAAGGTGAGATTTATAGCTATCATTTGACATCCCATTGCTACGGAATTAATCATACCATAGACAGCTAATTTCCAGCTACCAGTTTTAGGTTTATATAGATTCTGATGGGATTTATATAAAACAATAGGTAACAGCAAAATTGATATGGTGAAAAAGACGGAAATTCCCCAAAAAATAGGTGAAGAATTTTGCACGCCTACTTTATCAAAATTAGCGCTAATACTCCAAATAAAAGCTACTAACAGAGCTAGTCGTGAACCTTTATCAGTAATTATTGCTCTAAAAGGACCTAAATATCCTTTCTGTTTCTCTTTAAGATTTAATAGATAGGAACCTAATACAATTAATAATACGCCAGTTATACCAAGTGGTTGAGGAAATTCTCCCACAATTAATGGGGAAGTTACTAACAAAAATAAGGGACTAAAAGTGGTGACAGGAGCAATAATTGATAAGTCAGAAACTTTAATAGCTCTGAGGTAAAGGATGTAGGCGATCGCATTCAAAGAAGCACCAACTAATAGAGCTAACCAAAAATCATTTCCCAACTGAGGAATATCAATTAAAAATAATAGGGGACTTAGAAATAGAGATGTAAAAAATGTCAAACTACATCCAATAATATACTCATCAAAATTTTTTAGTTGTGTTTTATTATAAACATCTTTCATTGATTGAAGAAAAGCTACTGAAGTAGCAAAAAAAAGCCAAGGCATTAATTATTTTCCTGCTTAACTAAATAATTTTAATAGTAGGTGTGGGTTCTGTATTAAATTCATTTTGCTCAAGATTAAATTAAATGAAACCACCCCCAATGATATTAATGCACAAAATTGTTATTGTAGTAGCGTGTCTAGCTTGAAAATGTGGGTTAAAAAACCTAACCCCCCAACCCCCTTCCTATCCCCCCTGCACCCCTTTGAAAGGGGGGGTAGGAAGGGGGGGATTTATCCCCTCTCCTCGCAGGAGAGGGGTTGGGGGAGAGGTCTTCGCTCGTTCCTAACACACAATTTTAGTCTTGACACGCCACTACTCTTGTTTATTGTTTTTTGTGTGTGTTGGGTTTCACTATCGTTCTGCCCAACCTACATTTTTAACAGATGTCTGAATTTATGATGCGATCGCCTCCTTTTGCGTACAAAGTAGTAAATATTACTAATTTACATTCTGCACTTAAACTGGAATGATATTTTTTGGCCTACCGAATATCACTAGGGTATTAAGTAAAATAAATCACATATTACTTAAGTGGTTACACGAGTTATCCTATTTTCTGGCAGTTTCTATACACTCTTAAAGTAAAATCTTATTTCTCCAAAAGCCTTTCATAGCAAAGCTTTGAGAATATTTATCTATAGTAAATTCATTATTTAACTCAAAAAAGGGAGATAGAGACCAACTCCTAACCACTCTCCGGTGGGGAATTTAGCGAGATATCTATTAAAGTAATTGAAAAAATTATAAACACATATCCCATGACCAGATTCTATGTGCAATTAACGGGATTTGATATGACACAGCTAATTATGCTTACTGAGAAATGCTATATAGAATCAGGTTGGAAAGTCGTCATTGTCAGAATGGGAAGTAATATCGCGCCACTCCTGAGATTGCTTCTTTCCACTCCGTTTGAGTCGCAATGACTTTAAAATAACTAATCATATAAAATCTGCTGAATTAGGTATAAAAAAATGGTTCATCTGAGCGCTAAAGTGCAAATCTTTCTAAATTCTCTTCCCTCCTGACTGCTGACTCCTGGCTCCTGACTCCTTACTTCCATTGCTATCAAATAACTTCAAAGCTAAATCTGGTCTATCCGTAATTAATGCAAACGCTCCTTGATTCACAACTTCAACCATTAATTTTTCATCATTAACCGTCCAAACATAGATATTCTTATTAATCAGTTTCATCCGCCACGCAAAACCAAATTTTATTAATTGATAATTAGGAGAAACAAAATCAGCTTGAGTTGTAAATAAACGAAATTCTGGAAAAATTGCTGATAATTGAGTGGGGATTAAATTTTTAGAATTCCCAAGTCCTAATAATAACCCTGTCGTAATTTTATTATCTGCTTTTTTAACAGCAATAATCGCAGCATCAAGAAAAGATTTAATTACATAATCTTGATAATCTAAATATTTTTTGACTAAATTAACTATCTCCAATTCATATCCGGCTTCTTTCAATTCAATATCAAGTTTTATTTTCCCCCGGCATAACTTCAACACATCTTCTACTAATGGAACTTCAAAACCTTTTTGCCGAGAAATATCTAAAAGTTGTTGATAAGTCAAATCACTAAGTTTTATCCCATCAATTGATTTATTGTGAAAAGCAACAAATAAATTATCCAGAGTTTTTCTAACATCAAACTCTACCATTGAAACACCTAACTCAATAGCTTTGGCAAAAGATGCAATAGTATTTTCAAATTTCACCAAGCCAGATGCACCCCGGTGAGCAATAATTAATGGTTTATTCATTAATGGATAATTGATAATTGATAATTACCTCTGGTTAAAACCGTTCGGGAATTGAATATAAGGAAATATTATTTCTTTTTTTTCCCTATGAGGTTGTTTGAGAAGTCATCTATCCCCCTAAATCCCCCTTAATAAGGGGGAATTTTTGTTGTATTTCCCCCTTAAAAAGGGGGGCTAGGGGGGATCTAAATCAAAATTCATACTTTTCAAACATCCCCTATGAGGGTAGGCTTTTAACCAAGGTATTTAATTAATAATTATTAATTATTCGGTAGTCATTAGCAGAAGTCAAAAGTCAAAATTTAAAAGTCAAAAGTTTACTGTTTGCTGTTCTAGGTTGCTCGCTCCTAAACCACAATTTTAGTCTATACACGGCACTATAATGATAACCATTTTTTTAATTCCTAATATTTAGTCTAATCTAGAGCTGTCGCTATATAAATCGAATAGCCATGACAAATACACCGACAAAACCACCGTCACGGCCAAGGCCAGTAGAACGTGATGAGTGGATTGCAATATTTGTAGCCTTAGCGACTTTTGGCAGCATATTTTTCTGGGCAACGACTAGAGAAAATAATGGGTTTAATCTACTTTCTAAACCCATGGTTTCTACACCTCTACCTCAAACTGTTGATAGTCCCAATATTGCTGCTGAAGAGTCAATCTTTAGCTTAGGCATACCCCAACTTAAGACTCCTACTGGTGAGTCAGAATCAAATATTGATCGAGCATCTCTAACTTCTGAAGAATTAGGAATAAGTCTAGCTGCTTTGACTCCTATTACTAATACTGTTGAGGAGTTAGAGCCAAATATTAAGGGTTTGGATGAAATCAAGACAAATACTGATACAACACCCAAATTAACCAAACCGTCAAAAACAACTAATCAAAAAACTGCTCCAGAAGTTGCTAAGAATCTGGCAGCATTGGGTATTGGTAAGATGTTATCTGAATCTCCATCTGCTATATCACCGGCAGTTGTAGATTCTCCCATAGTAACTGAGACTCTACCTGTGGCACCTCCTATTCCTAGTCCAACAACAGAGTCACCCCAAGCAACAGAAACTTCTCTCCCTCCAAAGGCAGAAACTTCTGAGTCACCCCAAGCAACAGAAACTTCTCCCCCTCAAAAGGTAGAAACTTCTGAATCACCCCAAGTAACGGAAACTTCTCTCCCTCCAAAGGTAGAAACTCCTGAGTCACCCCAAGCAACGGAAACTTCTCCCCCTCCAAAGGTAGAAACTCCTGAAATTCCGCTAGTGAGTACAGAAGTGCCATCCCCTGATACATCTCCTACTAGCACGATTAAATTTTCTGATGTTCCTAATAGTTTTTGGGCAAGTAATTTCATTCAACCTTTAGCAGAACGTAATCTTATTGCTGAGATTGATAATGATAAATTTGAGCCAAATAAACCTATAACGCGAGCTGAATTTGCTAGTCACATTCCTAAAGTATTTGAGGAAAAATCAACCAGAAAATCTGTTAATTATGAAGATGTAAAAGCAGATTCAACGGCTCAAAGTGAAATTCAAACAGCTACTAAATCTGGTTTTTTAACTGGGTATCCAGGGAATGTTTTTCGCCCAGAACAAGAAGTATCACGATTAGAGGTATTAATTTCTTTAGCTAGTGGCTTAAATCTGGAAATTCCATCTAATCCAGATGAGGTTTTAAGTATTTACAAAGACAACGAAGAAATACCTGATTGGGCTAAGGGGAAAATAGCTGCCACAACTGTTGCTGGATTAGTAGTAAATCATCCAGATGTGACAACTTTGAATCTCAATAAACCTGCTACTCGTGCTGAAGTTTCAGCCATATTTTATCAAGCGTTGGTAAAATCAGGAAAGGTTGAACAAGTTTCATCTGAGTATATTGTGAGTCCGAAAAAAGAGAATTAGCTATCTTTTTTGATGATAATTTTCTCCCTAAATAATTAATATCTAAAAACCCTGTTTCTAGAAGAAACAGGGTTTTTAATCTCACACATATTTGCTGTCCTAGATCAGAGGAAAGAAGGAATACAGAAGTAGGAGTAAATATTATATTAAAAAAAAAGGGGCAAATGATAGAGGTAAGTATCTGAAACTGCTTCATTTCAGAAATAATATATTACAACTCCCATTTAAGCAGATGTAGCAAAACTTTTAATATTTGGTAGTAAGCATTCAGCTTTTCCTGCGGAATGCTGTGCAAACAGCTTTTGAACCTAATTACTTACTAGGGTTAGCTGATGAGCCTTTTCTTTCCTAGGTCATGCTGCGCAAACATATTTCAGTTCTTCGAGACTAATTTCTCCTTCGGTGTAATAATGAGTTAATAACTCATAGCTGATAACTGATAGCTGACGGCTGAATGCTTGCCTAATTGCTATAGATAAAAATTTCAAACTCTATGCTTGAAGCAATACAAAAATTATTAGTAAATCTAGCTCAACTTTTTACAACTCCTCTACTTTTTATAGGAGATACTTATATATCTTTAAGTTTACTTTTCCAACTAGGTATATATTTAATAATCGTCCTGCTCTTAGGTAGACTATTCAAAAATTTACTCAAAAAAGTTTTGTTAGTAAAACTAGGTATAGATAAAGCTAACCGAGAGGCAATATCTACAATATTTAGCTACGGACTAAGCACCCTAGGTATAATAGTTATTCTCCAAACACAAGGCTTTAATGTCTCCTCATTAGCAGTTTTAGCTGGGGGTTTAGGTGTAGGTATTGGTTTAGGATTTCAGAACATTACCAAAAACTTTATTAGTGGTTTGAATGTACTAATAGAAAGACCAATAAAAATAGGAGATTTTATTGAATTAGAGAATGATTTAGGTTTTGTGGAAGAAATTGGTTTGCGTTCAACTAGAATTAGAACATTAAAAGATAGTCATGTAATTATTCCTAACGGAATGTTAATAGAAGGGAAAATACATAATTTAACCTACGATAATTTTAAAGGTCGGATAGAAGTTGATGTCTTTGTTTCTGATGATAGTGACCCAGTATTAGTTACGGAAGCGATACTAATGTCAGCTTATATGGAACCAGCAGTATTACGGGAACCTCCTCCAAAGGTTTTGTTTTTAGGGTTTCAAGATAATGCTTTTAAATTTCAATTATGGGTATGGGTAAATGAAATCTATAATGAACCGATTTATATGAGTTCTTTACGGTTTATAATTCAGCATAATTTACATCAACAAGGTATTTTAATTCCTTGGGATCATTTTAATATATATCTTCATCATCCACAGGATTCCAAAAATTTAGAATCATCTCAAAATACTGTTATTCACGGGTTAAAAAATCATCAGTCTATACCTAATAAACCTCTATCCGCTAGAGATTTATTAATGCAAGTTACTTATTTTGAAAATTTTACTGATGTGGAGTTAAGAAAACTCATAGAAGTAGGATATAGAAAACGTCTCAAGCCATTAGATTTTTTATTCCATGAAGGAGACCCTGGTGATACTTTTTATATTATTCTTTCCGGTTCAGTAGAGGTTTTTGTGGAAAAAATTAATAAACATTTGACTACTCTAAAAGCTGGAAAATTTTTCGGAGAATTAGCTTTAATGCTAGGTATTCCTCGTACAGCTTCTGTCAGAGCAATTGAAGATACTATTTTATTTGCTATTCATAAAAAAGGTTTTGAAAAAATATTACATGAAAATCCAGAATTAGCAGAGGTAATTGTGCAAGAATTGGCTAAACATCAAGAGGAATTATCTGAACGTCAAAATGAACTTAGAGAATTGGGATTAGTTGATGCAGAAGAAGATGATAAAAATCCTGTGATTTGGGTAAGAAATCGTCTCAAAAATCTGTTTGATTTATAATGGATAGCACTGCTTTATATAAAGCAGTAGCGGCAGTATTTAGGGTTTGCTGAAAAAGTCTTATGGGTGAGGGTAAGAGTCAGGAATCAGGAGGTCAGGAGTTAGAAAGGAGCTTCTTCCGCACCAGTTAGAGGGAAAATAGGTTTGATATGACAGTTACTTATTAGAGATTGCATCACAATATCTTGGGTACTTTCCCACTAATTGTGATGTTAGACTGTGGTGGAGTTTTGCAGATACTTTATCTCCAGAAGAAAGACGTAGCCAGTCTCAAACAATTGACTACTATTATGATGTACATGTTTTGAACTTCTTTTATATTTCTTTCTATTTAACTGATGTAGATATTAAAAGTGGGGCTCATGTTCTTGTAAAAGGAAGTCATGTAAATAAAAAGATTTCTATGCTTTTAGGTAGTGCGCGTGTTTCTGAAGAAGTAATTCATCAAAATTATTATCTAACAGACATTGTTACGATTGAAGGTAAAGCAGGTAAATGTTTTCTTGAGGATGCTTCATGTTTCCATAAAGCTTTGGCTCCAATTGAAAATGATCGATTATTTTTACAACTAAGGTATTTTTGATATGTTATGGGATTTTGTTGTATGAAGCTTGCGATTCCGGAACGAATCGTGACCTCCCTGAATTGCTAGATTTGAAGTTATATAATTTCTATCTGCTCATCTTAGAAACGCGGAAAGTCTTATATTCTAGAATCGGCAGCTCAGACAAACCTGGTTTCTGTAACGTTTTATCATACCAATACAGCGCTACGCGCAAGTCATATCAAATGAAGATACAAATTTAACCCTCCCTGCAAAGCCATGTGAAGATAACTACCGTATTATATCGCTACAAAACGTAAATTGTTAACTAAGTCGAAATTCTACCGGTACTCTGCATTGCAACCTACTTTACACTACAGCTAACTAATAATCCCTATAATCAAGATTTTTTTTGTAACAAAAAGTGATTGTATTTAATGAATAAAAGAAAGGTCAATTCTACCAAAATTTGTACTTAAGGCTATTTGCATATTTTCTAGTGCTTTGACTAACCATTGAACTTTTTTTTGCGTAGAAGATTCGTAGTGGTTAAACAATATTGCAAATCGTTGTTCTAAACCTGGTCTAGCCTGTTGACAAACTAATAATATTTTTAGTAGTAATCCTGTTGTTATGATCGGTCCTAAATTACCAATGAGATTCACAAACAAAAAATGTTGTAGTTCTTTTTGATTATTAACAATTAAAAAACTCAACATTTTGCTGCAAGTTTTCCTCATTAAAAATTCATTGAATAGCTGATTATCATTTTCAGACATAACATTTTGTAAATGCTTGTAGAGTTGATCCTTCAACCTAACTCTAATTTGTTGGGATTCAACATCAAATGATGTACTTAAGTATTCATAAAAACTATCTTTAAAACAGTGATATGGTTGAGGTATTTTTGTATAAGTTAAAAATCGTTTAGCATAATCTCGATAAGTCTCCTTACCTTCTACTTTACCCACAAATTGTTTGATAGATAATAATAGTTCATCATTGGATAAAAGGGTAGGATTTTTAGTAGATTGTAATTGTTTAACTGATTGTAATCTTTGAAATTGGCAAAGTTCTAATCGGGCTTGGTTAGTGATATAGCGCGATAAATTAATTTCAAATTTTTGCTGTTTTTCCTCTTGCAGTTTGATGATAGCTTGTTGATATTCACTACTACTATTTGGAGTTAATAACAAATAGTTATAGAGATAAGGATAGCGGGGAATAATAACTTTCAAAGGTTGATTTAAGCTGCTGCGACTCTTACTTTCAAATCCTTGATTCATCACCGCTGCCAAACGTTTTAAGCTCAAGTATTGCTGACTATGAGTAAAACTTCTGACAAGTTCCAGCATTTTTTTTGTTTGGCTATAGCTGTCATTAGAATACTCAAATTTAGAGCTTGCTTGACTAAACAACTTAATCAATTTTTCTAAAACATTTTTTTTATGTTGATGTTGTTGCTGATGGTTAATTAAAATATAACAACAACGATTCAGGATGTAGTTAAATTTTTCTTCAGATCCAGGGAATTGTAGAATTCTCTCCAGTGCTGTCGATATTTCTAGAGTTTGGTATGGAGAAGATTGCAAAAATAGTCTCCGAAATCGCTCAATTATTTGCTCGATTGATTCAATCGAAATCAATTTCAAAAAGTGATTATAAATTTTTTCTTCTTCTCTGTAGATTTGTTGCTCATAGGAATCAGTAACTATGATTTGTTTACTTGTAGATTTCATAGATGCCTCCCACCCTGAAAAAAGGAGATTCTTGCTAATCATTAGTCGCAATCTTAATACTAAAAGTTAGTAAATCTTTTATTCATTTTTTCAGCTAAACTGATATAATAGATATAGTGAATACTAATTATACTCTAGGTATGAGAATTTGTCAGAAAATATATTTTGATTCCCTATACTTATTCTAAATAAAAAGCCTTCTATAAAAGTTATTGATGGCAACTAAATCATTAGCATACAAATTTTATTTCTATAATACCATGTGTTTGAATTAATGATCCGATTGAGTTAATATACTTAACATAATCTTTCAAATCCTCCTTTCACTTACCCAATTATTAATTATTAATTATTAATAATTAAATAATTCTGGTTTAAAGCCTCCCCTTTTACAGTGCTTTTCAGTTGAGTAGACCACAAAAATGTTGTA
>NZ_JBNHER010000259.1:0-12801 GCF_050015975.1 Dapis purpurea BLCC-M126
TTTTAACCAGAGGTAATTATCAATTATCCATTATCAATTATCAATTAATGAAAGGTATGTCATTGGGACTGGAGCGAAGCGGAAGGAAGCAATCTCAAGAGTTTCAACTGCTTTAACATTTCGTTACATAGTGACGTTTATTCGCGCATACCTACTTAATACTTAGAGAAAACTTCAATCATTAAGTAATTAATACAGGTAAAATGACCTTTTTGGTAATTATTAGCTAGTTATTATTAATTATTCATGTTTTACGTCTCCTGCACTGCCTTACTTTACAGGAGTAATATCAAGTCCGGATAATCAGTGATAAAAAAGTTTTTGTTTGTAGTTGGGCTTTAGCCCTATCTAAAGTTCTGGCTGAAGCCCAACTACAAGCTTTAATTATCACTATTCAACCGGACATGATATAAGTTTTTAACAAAGGGGTGAGCGATCATTTTTCTTCAGTATAAAATCTAAACTAAACTGTACTTTTTTATACAAAAAATACCTCAAAACTTCTCCCTCTACCCATACTCCCCACACTTCTTTTACATCAAAGATAAAAAACTTACTCTTGTAAGCACTCCCCCTTCCCCTACTCAATAAATTGTAGCAACATTTATCAAATTGGTATTATGGAATTTTGTGAGGTTACAGTAGATAGCAATATTATTATTAGGATTTTTTTTAATCATTCCCCCTGAATCTACCATAAACAACTTAATATATAGCACTACGCATTATGGTTAATAGAACACTAAAACCCTCAAACTTAGTTAGGCATTATTTTTAACTTTTGACTGTCAGATGTGCGCCTTAAATTCTGTTCGCGAAGCGTTTCCGCAGGAAATGGAGACCTCAGAATTACGCACTCGCTTTTGACTTGCGCGTAGCGCTATATCTTCTGGTTTTTTCCAGCTTTAGGTGCTTTTTACAGTTTGCAATTGTTGACGTAATTGTTCTAATTTCTGTTTATCCTCAGCACTCAAATTTTCCTTCTTTTCCAACTCCAAAATTTGTTTAGCAATATCTAATTCTCGAATTGGGTTCCAAGTTTTATCGTTTGCTTGATCGAACCCAGACCAACCATGAGGTTTGAGAACTGCGGGATCTTTAAAGTTATAAAAGAAATTACGAATTTTCTGTTTTAAATCTTCTGGTAAATCTTTACGATAAGCTATGGGGTCACTAGGAATTAAAGTAGAAGTCCAGATAGTTTCTATATTAGCTCTTGCTTTTGGATTTGTTTGTTGTAGTCTATCTAAAGATTCATTATTGTTAGTAGCCACATCTACTTGATTATTAGCTATTGCTAAAGCTGTTGCTTCGTGACTCCCAGAAAAAACTAAACGTTTAAATATTTTTTTCGGGTCAACTCCATTTTGAGCAAAAATATAGTAACTAGGCACCAAAAAGCCAGATGTAGAGTTCGGGTCATTAAAAGCAAAAGTTAAATTTGCAGCATTTTTGATCGTATATTTATCACCTCCCATTGCTTTAGCTTCAGCAACTATGGGGTTATTTTTATTAGTAATTAAATGAGAGTAATAACCTTTACCACCTTCTGTATCTACTGTTTGAGCAAAGGCTTCAGCATTAGCACGTTTGGCAGCTTCAATATAGGATTTTCCTCCATACCAAGCTAGATGAATATTGCCAGTTCGCATTGCTTCAATTACTGCCACATATTGAGTTACATAAAATGCCTTAACTGGTAAACCAATAGAATCAGAAAATGCTTTAATTAATGGTTCCCAAATTGGTCTTTGATTGGTTTGAGACTCGGTAGAAATAATTCCAAATTTTATTTCTTTGACCTGAGCTAATGTTTGAGATGAGAAAGTTAAATTAGCTAACTTTGCTCCTGCTAATGATACAGCAAATAGAGATGAATTTTTAACAAATTTACGTCTGTCCATAATCTTGTTCGATATGTTAATTTAGAGTGAGTGTCAGTTGTAAGTAGTAGGCATCAGTTCTGTATGGTCTTGGAGACCAAGAAGCTTAGATACAAAACCACCTCAAATATTTATTTGTAGTTGGTTTCTTCAAAATGTTAAATATTATTCCTTAATAAATTTAAGTTTTGGTTAAAATAAATTTAAGTTTTGGTTAAGCTTTACCAACTAAGAATTATGATTTAAAAGTTACCGATCGCTACCAAACCAATAATAAACATTACAGGTCGTCATAGCAATGGTTTTCAGGTATTAATTTTTGCCAATTTTACTGAGAGATAATTACTGACGAATGACATATAACAAGACTTTTTTTGATATAAAACTTAAATTATAAACTACTTTGGCACATCTAAATAACTTTGCTCGACTTCCCGGGTAAAACAGATAAAAATCACTTTGTCAATATAGTGATCGCTCTAGCAGTACGAAAACGTTTTTTTATGTTGTTTATGTTTTAGGTTCGGATAATTAATCACTATAATTTCTC
The DNA here is from genome assembly GCF_050015975.1 of Dapis purpurea BLCC-M126. Taxonomy (NCBI): domain Bacteria; kingdom Bacillati; phylum Cyanobacteriota; class Cyanophyceae; order Oscillatoriales; family Microcoleaceae; genus Dapis; species Dapis purpurea. The sequence continues at coordinate 2,434 of NZ_JBNHER010000259.1, forward strand.
AGCCAAGAAACTGCACTCTCCACATCACTAACTTGTTCTCCTTCAGGAAGAGACGGACGTTGTATCATCACCACTGGAATTCCTAATTCTCGTGCAGCAATAATTTTGGCATAGGTAGCATCACCACCACTATTTTTACTGACGATCGCCTCAATTTTATACTTTTGCAAAAGCGATCGCTCTTCTTCCAGAGAAAAAGGTCCCCGCTCAGTCAGTATTTTTCCTGGAGGTACTAAACTATCTGGTTGTGGTATATCGAGCGCTCGTATTAAAAACCAGATATTTTTGAGGTGAGCATAACTTACTAATTCTTGCCTACCAATACTCAGAAATATTCGTGAAGCTAATTCTGGTAAAACCTTCACAGCAACTTCGTTACTTTTAACATCTAACCAGCGATCGCCTTCAATCTTTTTCCAAGCAGGACGAACTAACATTAAACGGGGAATATTTAGTTGTGAAGTAGCGATCGCTGCATTCCAGGAAATTTTATCTGCAAAAGGGTGGGTTGCATCAATTAACAAATCTATTTGCTGTGCTCGTATATAATCTTTCAACCCAGACACACCACCAAAACCGCCAATTCTTGTAGGAGTGGACGTCATAACAGGTTGACGAGTGCGACCCGCAAGAGAGTTTATTACCTCCAACCCTGGTATAGTAGAAGCTAAAGCAGTTAGTTTCAAGCTATCCCCAATTCCACCAAGAATTAGCACTCGTTTGTGTTTTGCCATAGTCATTTCAGTTATCAGTTATCAGGAGATCCTATTTTTAAATACATTTACTGTTCTGAAATCTCGATTTAATTGCAAACACATAACTTCTGTATTTTACCAAGTTTTATATTAAGAAATATGTTTATAAAGGATAGTTAAAAGGTAATACGGTTCAGATAAGACCAAAATTCATAAGGTATCGATCTATAGACTCATGTACTTTCCTTCTTACTTCTTCATTCTTCCTTCTTCCTTTAAATTCATAAATTCTAAATTCATTCATACTATCTCTCTACTGCACTAGGAGTAAACCGCACTTCTATCCGTCGCCGACTCTGATCTGGACTTCTATTTGCCCCCGCATAATTTCCAGTGGGATTATATAATTGTGCAGCAGAATAAGCTTTAAATTTTAAATCCAATTCTTGCAGACGAGGATTTTTTTGCAGTCTTTGTACCACTGCTAAAGCTCTCATCAAACCTAAATCTGCATTCGATCCTGCTGCTAAACTACTAACAGCTCCATTACCCTTAGCAACCTGTTCTAACTGGGTATCTAAATTACTAATACTTCCTTTATTTACTTGACCGTCAGTATGACCAATTACTTCAACAACATAACCCTGATATTCTTTAGCAAAATTCTCAATTTGCTGAACTAAATCTTCCTCGATAAAACCTTTTAAATCTCCTGATATTTCGGCACTTCCTGATTCAAATCTCCGAGACTGGGAATCTCTAATTACAATTACAGGTGGAGACTTCAATTTTTCAATTTCTGTTTCTAATTCTGTTACCCTATTTGACTTTTGTTCCAACTTATCTTTGGAAGTAGTTACTAATCCTTGAAGTTGTGTAACTTGGTTTTGTAAATTCCCAACTTGTCCTTGTAAACCTGTCGCTTCATTCGTCTTTTGTTGCAGTTGATTTCGTAAACTACTAATCTCTTGTTGTAGTTGAATAGCGCGATTTTGATTAGCATCAGAAATTGATTCTATAAACAGAGATTTAATAATAGCTAATAGTAATAACAAACTTAATATCATAAAAGAATTAGACATTAAATCTGTAAAAGCTGGCCAAATTTCTAGGTCGCTATTATCCTCAATAATTCGTGAACGATGACGCATAATTAAATATAAAAAAATAGGGAGTAGGGAATAGGGGTAAGAATTTCCGTTCCGGAATGCTGTGTAAAAAGCTATTAGCAGTCAGGTCTGAGCAATGAAAATGAAGTATATAGTTCGATAGACTATTAAGGTTGAATAATGGACTTTTACAGTAACTTTTAATTCTTTGAAATCTCTCAATTACTTTAAAAGTAATCAAGCTTTTAACGCAGTTCCGACCCAGGAAGCTACCTGATAGCTGACTGCTGAATGGTTACGAATAGGGAGTATGCTGTAGATAAAAAAACAACTATTAGTCACCAGTGTTCCCTAAGACTTTATATCAAATCCGGTTAATTGCACATGGAATCTGGTCATAGGATATGTGTTTATAATTTTTTCAATTACTTTAATAGATATCTAGCTAAATTCCCCACCGGAGATTAGTTAGGGGTTGGTCTCCATCTTCCCATCTCCCCATCTCCCTATCCCCCCATCCCGCCAACCATATAATAAGTATTTAACCGGATTTGATATTAGACTATATCACAACTCAAATAATATTGCTATTTTGCCTAAAAAATAGTTGTTTTTTTATATAGTTTTGGTAAAAACTGAATAACTGATTTACCTATCAATTTGCTAGTTTATCAATAATATGTGTCAGACGATGAATTTCATTTTTAGTTGCATGCATTTGATTTATATATTCCTGTAAATTTGTCGCTATGACACTTAAATGAGAATTATTAATATTAGCTTGGGTACTCATACCTTTATTGATTTGGTCTCCTAAAGATTTAATACTCTGGCTAATACCATCTGTAGAATTATTCAAGGCATCTGCTAAAGTTTTGATTTGAATTTGTACTTCCTCTAAATTATCCGCTTTAGATACTACTCTTCTTTGTAAAGCATCCAAATTACCCACAGCTAAATGAAAACTTTGTGACGCTTCCTGTAATTGCCTAATCATCTCGGCAAAAGATTGTTGATTACTTTGATGAGATTCTAAGAGTCTTAATGAAGTTTGATTATTATTAGTAATTTGTTCTCCGAACTTAGCTAGTCTCTTGCTATATCCCTGGAGTTCAATTACTACTATCTCAATTGCTTGAACAGCAGCAGCTAGAGTAGAAGTTGACTGAGAAAAATTACTTTGAATATTGGCTAATTCTGCTGTAGAATTAGCTAATTTTTGCGGAAACTGACTATGTTCAAATATTTGTGCTACCTCTAGAAATCTATCAGAAGCTATCTGAAAATCTTTAGAACTTTTGGCAACAGTAGCAGCAGCTTCTCCTAATCTTACAAATGTCTGCTCTGCTAATTTACTTGTAGTAGCATTAGCGTTATAAATTTCTTGAATTTTATCTTGTAGAGCTGACTCTACTCCTACTCTAACTGTTTGACCAAATTTTGTTAAAAATCCTTCAAAGGAATAGGCGACAGCTTTTACTACTTTGTCAAGCTGAGTTTGACCTTCGATGGTTTGTAAGTATACATTATCTAAATAGTCTTCTAGTAAACTTATTAATCTACTTTTGGCAAGTTTAGTATTGAAAATCAAATTAACTGATGTAACTACAGCACTAAATAATATTGCTACTAAGCTGCTAGTAAAAGCAATTCCCATACCTTGTAATGGTACTTCTAATTCCTTGAGTAAACTACTAACATCGGTAGCATTAGTATCGCTAATTGTCTGGCTCAGAGAAGTTAAGTTAATAGTAATACCTACAAAAGTACCCAATAATCCAAAAGATACAAGTAGATTTGGTAAAATCCGACAAAAATATTCTATTTGTTCATAAGAAACTAATCCTAATAATCGCTGTCTAGTGTAAACTTGATCTATTAATGCCCCAGTATTAACTTGTTCTAGTTTACTGCTAGCATCAGCAAATCTGCCTTCTAAATATTCGATAAATCTTGGCCTATTTACTGACTGCTGATTAATTAGTCTCCTAACTTTATTTCCCTGATTTGCTAAGTCAAAATAAAGTACCATCCTTAATAAGATAGCTACAAAAGATGGTACAATTACTAATATAATTATTAGAGGTATTAAATAAGATGGAATTGGTGGCATAGTAACATCTCTGATGTTTGAGTAGTTAATGAGTTCAGCATTCTTATAATTTAATTCTGTTTATTGCCCGATATTCAGTCAGTTCTCAAGAAAGCTAACGAGGAGCAATAAAATAATACTTTTATTTCTTGCGATTGGTTGAATTAAGACAACCATTTTGACAAATCTCGGTTGATTAGTTGTTGTAATTCTATGATGTCAGATTTGTACATCTCTAATAAGATTTTTCTGGTTTCTGAATCTAGAGAAGGGCGAGATAAACTTCGATTTATTAAATTTGTCCACAATGTTCTTCTTTTTTCACGGTTAGGAAATAAAGTTCTCACAATTGGACGTAAAGCTTTTCTGAGAAAATTATCTTTATAAATAAAATTGTAAATAGTCTTATTTTTTGGGATTCCTGAAGAAGCATCTTTAGCTCCAACAATAGGTACAAAGCTACTATCTACATCTAAAAATGTGAATATATCTTTGACAACCTTTAGAGGATCTGAGGTAAAATCTTCAAATAAGAAAAGCTTAATATTTTTACTATCAAATATCTCAAAATAATTTTTTAGGTAATAGTAGTACAATCCTTTTTCAAAATACTTTTTGGGAGAACCTATTTTTTGGTCATTCTCTATTGCTTTTAACAAATCTAATCCAACCGCTTCTTTATTACTTCTTTTATAATATAGATAATGAGAGTAGACACGAGAAATAGGATCGCGTAATAAAGCTATTAATTTAACATTAGGTAATCTTGATTTTATTCTAATAGGAGCTTGTTCATCAGCTATGTAAGATACAGAAGCCTCTCCAATAGCTTTCTGGTGTGCATTTCTAAACCAATATTTATACCAATCCATAGTATAGACTATGGTTTTTCCATTTTTATTGGTAATAGTACTACCTTCATCATATAAGAAGAAATTAGGTTCTTTCTTTTCACTAATAAAAATATCTGGATGCTGAAGGAGATAGTTACAAAGTGAAGTAGAACCTGATTTAGTAGAACCAAAAATAATAAAATTAGGTAGTTGAGATTGAGACATAATAAATACTCGATAATAGATAATAATTACATACTAACAGACTATATTTTTAATAATGACAAAAATATAGTCTGTTAGTAAAAATTAAGACTTTTTTTGATATCTATAGCAAGTTTAAGGCTAGATATTAAGAGGAATAATTACTAAAAAAATCAAAATAGGAGACTTTGATTACTCCTTCGTATTTAACCAATATACATTTCTATCACGACTAGCTAGGGCTTGCTGATTAAATATAAAAGCATTTATATATAAAGGCTTTAGCCTTTTCGTGTGCGAAAAAAGTGCAAGCTTTTTGGTCCCTTAAGCTTAAAATCTGAGGATTTTGAGCAGACAAGGGTGAAAAAATTTAGGGACAATTTTCAGACTACATCCTCTTTAATTCCCCTAACTCCTGACTCCTGACTTCTACCCTCACCCATAAGACTTTTTCAGCAAACCCTAGCTAAAATTTAATTCTCTTCCCAATGACCAAATATTTCCTCATAATAGGCCAAAATTTGGTCTACTTTTTGACGAACAGCATCTTCAGCATCTTCAGCATACTCTAACCATAATCCTCCTACTTGGCTTCTGTTGTAGTCAAATAGCTCTGAGGAATTAGGAGAAAATAAACCCACTTGTACTTTGCCTACTTGGCGCAAATGAGCTGCTACTTCTCGATAGACTGCGAGTGGTAGTCCCTTACAGCTCAATTGATAACGTTGTTGTTTGTGTTTCGCAGTCTCCATTCTAGTATTTACCGATTGAGGGATTATTTTGGGTTGGCTAATCAATTCTACTAAACTTACCCAAAATGATATCTTGAGTTTTGGTAGCTCAGTTCCTGTTTCACTCAAGACCACTGACCGCGCAGTCTGTAACTTATATTCGAGATCGGGCTTGACATACTCCCGACGTTGCGCATGGTGCGACAATGCGGGATTATTCAGCCAGGGAAACCCTAACCACAGTTTTAGCAGAGGTGATGTCCTCCCACTGTGTTGATAGCAATCCTATTTTTTGTATTTGTATTAGAAGTGCTGAGTTTGGGAACTCCACCTACTGATATACATAGTTTTCATAATTGACAAAAGCATTAAAGTTTCTGTCAGCAGTATAACCACAAGCATTATAAAAGATTTCATCTTAACTGGTCATGTACTTGTGGTAATTAGTTAGACAGCTATCAGAATTATATTACTTAAAATTTATAATTATTTCTAATATTGTCCAACTATTTAATTTCATTAGTTAACCCTAAATACCTGAGGAGCAAATGCACTATTGCGATGGTAACATGACTTGTTAATAGCTATTTAATCAAATCAAATCACTGAATTTATTTGTTGGTCGTCATTCATCTCGCTGCTAACCCCATTGGGGACTTACTAGATTCCTCTGACGACATTTATTAAGATAAAAAATTCTCCAAATTTATAATGTAGCAACTATTCAATTGTCTGTTCTACATTACAACAATTAATATTATCCAAACATACTTTGCCCCACTGTAAAGCCCATCGGACCAGTTCTACTCGATTATGAGTTGAAGTTTTACTGAGAATATTACTAATATGGTTATCTACGGTTCGTTTACTAATTTCTAGCTTCTCAGCAATTTTTTCATTGGTCAACCCATCTGCTACTAGCTCTAGAACTTGCAATTCTCTTTCAGAAAGGGATATATGCGTTTGAGACTTACAACTAGTCATAACTTTTTCCTATATGTGTATATCTGCTTAATTATAATTTTAGAGACATCTTGACAAAAATTACGTTAATGACAATCTATTAAGTGGTAAAAGTACAGGAAAGTCTCTAGAAAGTGGAATAAATTTCTTTTTATGATTAACATCTAAAGAAATTTTTGATTTTGGTAGTCATCAAAATCTTTAATTATTTCCTATTTTTGATTACCAATTTATAGTTTTCAGATACTTAAATCAATATGACCCATCCCTATGCTATCTGCCTTGGTGAAATTTTATTTGATTGTCTAGCAGACCAACCTGATAAAACTTTAAATCAAGTTGACTCTTGGACAACCTACCCTGGCGGCGCACCTGCTAATGTTGCCTGTGGTTTAGTCAAGTTGGGTACTTCTGCCACCTTGATTAGCTCTGTGGGTGAGGATTCAGAAGGTAAAAAACTGGTACAACTTTTACAAGAGATAGGGGTAGATACTTCAGGTATCCAGGGACATCCTTATGCACCAACACGAAAGGTTTATGTTTTACGTTCCACAACTGGAGAGCGTGAATTTGCTGGTTTTGGAGAACATCCAACAACAGAGTTTGCCGATACCCACCTTAAAGCTGAACTGCTGCCAGAATCTTTGTTTTTAAATGGTGAATTTTTAATCTTAGGAACTCTAGGACTAGCTTATCCTGAAACTAGACAAACTATTTATCAAGCCCTTGATTTGGCTGACCAATATCATCTTAAGATTATGGTAGACGTCAATTGGCGTCCTTCATTTTGGCCTAATCCTGATGATGCCAGGGGACTGATACATTCATTACTAAAAAGAGTTGATTTTGTCAAGCTTTCTATAGAAGAAGCTGAGTGGCTATTTGATTCTACTGACCCTGGTGCGATTACTTACAGATTAGATTCGGTAGAAGGTACATTAGTAACTGCAGGTAATCAAGGCTGTGCTTATTACTTGTCAGAAAATGAAGGAAATGTATCTGCTTTTTCATTGGATATTCTAGATACTACTGGTGCAGGAGATGGGTTTGTGGCAGGTTTTATACATCAATTGCGCCAATATGGTATTCGCCGTCTACAACAACCAGGGGTAGCAAAACAAATTGTTACTTATGCTAGTGCTGTGGGGGCTTTAACTGCTACTCAAGTAGGAGCTATTACAGCTCAACCTACTGCTGATGAAGTAGAAAATTTTTTAGGTAGCTATTTAAATGAGTAAAATGGATAATATAGAAGAGTTCAGTGAGGCTAAAATACTCTCTGAACTGTTTGTTAACAACTGACAAAAGTTAATTAGAGTTAAAAAATATGGGACTTTTCGATCAAATTGTCGGTGCTATTAATAATCCTGCTCAAGAGGGTAGTGATAGTCAGTTAAGTAATATTCTTGGCACAGTGCAGCAACTCAGCGGTAATCTAGGAGGAGATGCTGGCGCAACTCAAGCTACTATGTCAATTTTGGGCGGTTATGTACGTTCAGCTCTGCAACAAAAGCGAGAGGAGTCAGGTAGTACAGGCGTTGCAGAAATTATCAATCAATTTGCAGGTACAACTCCTAACCCACTAGCGGTTGCTTCTCTATTTTCCTCTAGTCAAATTACTGATATTGTTCAAAGTATATCGGAAAAAACAGGTTTTGATGCTTCACAAATTCAGAATTTACTACCTGCTTTAGTTCCAGTAATTCTCAATTTATTAAAAACTGGCAATAACAATCAAGACCCTGAACAAGCATCTAATAATGTTTTAAATAGTTTTTTGGATGCTGATGGAGATGGAGATGTTGATATTGCTGATGTGATGGGTATGGCAGGTCGTTTTTTGAAGTAAAGGAAAGGTTTTAGTTATTAGGTGTGAGGTTGTATGTTAATAAAATGACATCTTTCACTTACTACCTAATACCTAGAATTTACTACATAGAGAAATTCTATTTATATAAGTTTTTCCTAATATAATTGACAATCTCTTCTGGAGATTTTGCAGCATCTACTATTACTGCTTCTTTTGGTTCCTCAAGAACATCAAATTGACTCTGGAGCATCTCAAGTTTCATAAAGTGATTTTTTCTAGCTGTTAGTCTTTGGGCAAACAAATCAAAAGACCCTTGTAAATAAAATATTTTGACATTTTTTGTGTTTGTTATAAGGTAATAACGATAAGTTTGTTTAAGAGCGGAACAAGTTAATACGGTATTTTTATTATCTACTAACCATTCATCAATTGAATTTCGTATTTTTTCTAACCAAGGAATTCGATCAGCATCATTTAAAGGAATTCCACTGCTCATTTTTTTGATATTAGCTTGGGGATGAAAAGAATCTGCATCAAAAAAATCCCAATCTAGAGATTTTGCAAGTAATTCTCCAATAGTAGATTTACCAGAACCAGAAACTCCCATGATGATTATAATCATTATACTAAAGTAAGCATTCAGCTATTAGCAGTTAGCTCTCAGCTTTTTAATGAATGCTTGATTCATTCATTTAACTTCTACTACATTTTTACATAATTCTTGGAAATCTCTCAATTGTTTTTTTCCTTCTTTAAAGGTAATATAGCTGATGGCTGACTGTTGAATGCTTATATACTAAATGTTAATTCTCAAGATTTCTGAAGTATTGAAATGGCAATAGAGATAGAACGCAAGTTTTTAGTTAGAGGCAATGGATGGCGAAATAACGCTGTTGGGCAAGTGTATCGTCAAGGTTATATGTCTACAGAAGATGGTATAACATTAAGGGCGAGAGTGGCAGGGGATAAAGGTTATTTAACTATTAAAGGACCTAGTTTTGGTAATTCTAGATCGGAGTATGAGTACGAAATTCCCCTTGAAGATGCTCAAGAGATGTTGAATAGTTTATGTAGTTCACCTTTAATTGAAAAGGTTAGGTATAAGGTTTATCATGGTGAATTTATTTGGGAAGTTGATGAGTTTGCTGGGGAAAATCAAGGTTTAATTATGGCTGAGGTTGAACTTAATGATGAGAATCAGAAAGTTGAATTACCCGAATGGATAGGAGAAGAAGTATCTCACGATAGGAGATATTCTAATTCTAATTTATCTAAAAATCCGTGGAAAAATTGGTCTTAGGATTGAGAAGTAAGTAGGTTATATAAAATTGGTAAAAAAATGTTAGAAGTGCTAATTTTATCGGCAGTTGGGTAAGAAGTAATAGGCAAGAGTGTTTTTATTTTTGTGGAGTCAGGTTGTTCAATAATTAATAATTACCTCTCCTTAAAAGAGGAGAATGTACTAAAATAATTTTTGTCTTTTTCCTTCCTCGTTAAAAGGAGAGGCTTTCGACCTTAATTATTTAGGCAACATAAGGCTTATTTAATTTAGATATTTTACCTGAATAGTTTTCATTTTACTGGACTGAAAGATCTAAAATAGTGCATTAACTTCTTCCATTTAATCGTTATTTAATGGAAATTAAGTCACTTTTCTCAAGAAAAATTTAACGTATATCAGTCTACTACTATTTCTCCATATAAACTATTTATTTTATTTAAAAGAGGATAGATAAGAAAAGAGGATTTAACTAAGTTAGAAATCATAAGTTAAATTCTTAACTTTATTTTTTTGATAAAACTAGAAAAAACTGGAGAGTACAAAGTTCTTCCCAAAAACAATTTGCGTTGAAGTCTGAAAGTATTACTGTAAAAGTCTTACCGAATAATTATTAATTATTAATTATTAATTAAATAATTCAGGTTTAAAG
>NZ_JBNHER010000260.1:0-73041 GCF_050015975.1 Dapis purpurea BLCC-M126
TTCCTTGGTCTTACCACAAATTAGGAACAGCTTTATTGGAACTAGAAAAATGGGACGAAGCTGTCAAAGTTTATCGTCGCGCTATTGAATTAAAGCCTAATTTATATTTGCCTTACAAAAATTTAGGAGATGCTTTAATGCAATTATCAAAATACTCGGAAGCAGTAACAGTCTATAGCCAAGCAATAAAAATAGACCCGAATATAGATGTAACTTACTACAATTTGGGTAATGCTTTAGTAAAACTTGAAAGATATTCAGAAGCAGTAGTAGCTTACCGTCAAGCCACAAAAATCAATCCTAATTCTTCTTTATCTTACAATCAATTAGCAGCAACATTAGTTAAGTTAGCCGAAGTAGACAAAACTAGAAAATTTGATATTTATACTGAAGCTGTTGCCTGTTATAACACTTTAATCAAATTTCAACCTAAGCAAAGAGAAAATCATCATAAATTAGCAGATATTTTGCAAAAGCAAGGAAAATTTGAGGCAGCAATTGATAATTATATACAGGCGATAGAACTAAAACCCGATATACCTTGGTCTTATAATAATCTAGGGGAAGTATTGGTTAAACTTAAAAGATGGAATGAAGCTATATTCACCTTTTTAATTGCCTTAAATATCGACCCAAATATGCCTTGGATATATCAAAAACTCGGAGAAGCGTTAGGGAAAATATCTCAAAGTAATTTAGAGAATAAAATTACTTATTATTCTCAGGCAATACAAAATTATCGGACAGAGATAATTAACTCTAAATTAGTGCTGAGTCTACCGCGAAATTCAGATTTATATCTATATTTAGGAAATGCTCTGACTGAAAAAGAGCAATATAAAGGAGCAGTGATTATTTATAATATGGCTCTGCAACTTAAGGTAAACGATCGAGAAATTACAAATCAACTCCAGAAAACTTTAGATAAACAAGTTGAGTTAGAACAAGAAGTAGAAAAATGTCATATAGCGATTAAAGAAAATCCAAAGTCTTCTAAATTTTACTATGATTTAGGAATAGCTCTAACTCGGCAAGAAGAGTGGGAACAAGCAAGTCTAGCTTTCCTCAAAGCGATTAAGTTAAAACCAGAAACAAATTGGTCTTATAATCGTTTCTGGAATTACTTAAAACAGTCAGATAAACTTCAAGAAGTCGTAAATTGTTACCGGAGAATTCTGCAAAAGAAACCAGATTCTATTTTCTCTAATTTAAACTTAGGAGAAGTTTTGACTGAACAAGGAAAAATAGATGAAGCTATTGCTTCTTATCGGACAGCTTGTTACCAGCAAACTTTCAAATCTCATCCTGATTTTGTGCATAAATATTGGCATCAGGAACAAGTAGCACATCCTAACTTTATTATTATTGGTACTGGCAAAAGTGGCACTACCTCTCTATATAATTATTTGACTCAACATCCTCAAGTTTTACCTGCCATTAAAAAAGAAATATATTTTTGGTCTCGATATTTTGATAAAGGAATAGATTGGTATTTAGCTCATTTTCCTCCTATTCCAGCAGAAACAAAATTTTTAACTGGAGAAGCAACTCCTACCTATATTAATAGTTGGCATACTCCAGAAAGACTATTTAGTATTTCTCCTAAAATTAAGCTGATTGTAATTTTGCGAAACCCAGTAGATAGAGCAGTTTCTCACTATTATCATGAAGTCAGATTAAAGATGGAAAATAAATCTTTATCAGAAGTAATTTATTCTCAATTAGAAAGACTAAAAAAAATTCCTACTTCTGCCCTCGGAGAAGCTTACTGGAATCATATATCTTATTATGTGAGTTATGGAGTTTATGTTGAATTTATCAAAAAATGGATGACTATTTTTCCCAGAGAACAATTCCTGATTTTGAGGAGCGAAGACTTTTATCAAGAACCAGAAACTACTATGGAAAAAGTTTTTAATTTTCTTGATTTACCAAAACATCAGCTCCAGGATTATCAAAAATTAAATTCTGGCTCTTATCCTAATATTCCTCCATCAATTTACTCTAATTTAAGTGATTATTTTCAACCCTATAATCAAAAACTTGAAGAGTATCTAGGTATGAAATTTAATTGGGAATAATCTATTTGTAAGCATTCAGAAGCTAGCTAGCCTCCTGCGGAGGAACTGCCTCTTGCAGAGGAGCTGCCTCTTACAGAGGAGCTTCGCTAACGCTAACGTTAACAGTTATTAGCTATTAATTAATTGCCTGATCAGCAGGAATTATTGTTGAGAAAATTAAAAGAAAAAAACTGACATTTATCAAGAGAAGTCTATATTCATTATGAATGCAGAACATTTAGGCACGGAAATGCTTATTTTCTTTTTTCCTATTTATTAAGTTAACTTATTCTGATTTGTAAAATTATATTCTGAATTCTGATGATCTGACTCCTGTAATCAAATTTACTGTAAATATTCAGCCTTTAGCTATGAGTCATTAACTCATTATTTTGTCAGGAGGAATTAGTCTCCAAGAAGAATTCAAAGTTATTCAAAAAAAGGTTATCAGCTAACCTTAATAGTTATTACTTTCACTCGTCTGAATACTGACTGGTAATAGTTTGTTAATAGTAAGCATCCAGCTATCAGCTATTAGCTATTAGCTATTAATTCATTACCTGATAAGCAGGAATTAGTTTCCAAGGAGAATTAAAAGTTATGTTTGTGCAGCATTCCGCAGAAAAGAATAAAGATCATTAGCTAACCGAAGTCAAGTTAAGTGCTTAGGCAAAATTAATTACCTAACTTTATTCCCTGTAAAAATTACAGCATTAGATTTGTCGCTGTAAAATATGTGTAATTAATTTTGCAAGCCCTACTTATTATCTTAAAAAGCTGAATGCTTACTTTTAATGAACCATTTAGCTCATATAATTTCTACATAAACTTCCGCTGAATATAAAGATCATAATGGTTATTGTAATAAGGTTTGAGCAGCAATTATTAAGGGCATTATTACAGAGAAATCGTATCAATAGACTCTTAAAGTGAACTGATAGATTTTTACCCATACTTTTAACTTTTTGAAAGCTGTCAACTGCTGTTTCTTCTTTTAAACGTAATGAAGCTGATAGCTAATAGCTGAATGCTGACAATTTACCTGTAAAAATTTACGAAATTCAGATATGTCTTTAAACCAAAATTCTCAATCTTTAGTATTGCCCAAACAACAAGAAGCTGAAATTTATTTATCCCAGGGAAAATTAGAAGCAGCTTATGAAATTTGTCAAAGCATCTTAGCAGATTCACCTAACTTTGCCCCTGCCTACAATACTCAAGGAAAAGTATTACAAGCAATGGGAAAAATAGAATCAGCAATTACCAGTTATCGCCAAGCAATACAATTAAATCCTCAACACATTGAAACTTATACAATATTAGGAGATATCTTAATCAAACAAAAACAATTATCTGAAACGATCGCCTGTTATGAAACAGCCATTAAACACAATCCAAAAGTATCATTCTTTCATCATAAATTAGGGTTAGTCTTCATGCAGCTAAAAAACTGGGATGAAGCAGTCAACTATTTCTGTCGTGCCATTCAATTTAATCCCAATTTTCCCTGGTCTTACTATAAATTAGGAGAAGCTTTAACCAAACAAAAAAAATGGCATCAAGCAGTTGTTGCTTATCAACGTACTATTGAAATTAAACCAGATTTATATTGGTCTTATCAACATTTAGGAAATGCTCTAATTAAACAGGGAAAAATAGATGAAGCGATCGCCTATTATCAAGATACACTTCAACGGCAACCCCACCTTGATATAATTCATAAATTATTAGCAGATGTTTTAGTCGAAAAAGATGAAATTGATGCAGCAATTACTAATTATCTCAAAGCTATTCAGTTAAATCCAGATTCTCCTTGGTCTCATATATGTTTGTGGGAAATCTTACTCAAAAAAAACCAATGGGATGAAGCAATTATTACTTATCAAGAGGCAATTAAACTTAACCCTAATGCTTTTTGGTTATGGACTTACTTAGGAAATGCTTTGGTTAAACAAGGAAATTTAGAAAGGGCAATTACTTGCTATCAAAAAGCTCTTAAAATTCAACCAGAAATATATGAAGTTCATAAATTATTAGGAGATGCTTTTGTTAAAAATGATCGATGGGAAGCTGCGGCAAACTCTTACTTGCAAGCCATTTCCATTAATCCCGAAATTTCCTGGGCAGATAGTGGATTATCAATACTATTAAATGTCTTACATAAAACGAATAAGTTAGACGAAGCTGCAAAACTCTACCAAAAAAAAATTGAACTTAATCCCCAATCTATTTTGACTTATATAAATCTAGGACAAATTTTAACTAGCCAAGAAAAAATTGATGAGGCAACTATTTGTTATCAAACTGCTTGTTACCAAAAAATTTTAAAGTCTCACCCTAATTTTGTGGAAAAGCACTGGAATTTAGAACAATTTCAAAAAGCAGTTAGAAAACCTGATTTTTTAATTATTGGAGTAGGCAAAGGCGGAACAACTTCTCTTTATACTTATCTAACTCAACACCCACAAGTTTTACCCCCTCTTCTCAAAGAAATAAACTTTTGGTCTGGCAATTTTGAGAAAGGAATAAATTGGTATTTATCTCATTTTCCTCCCATTCCTAAATCAGAAAATTATTTCACAGGCGAAGCAAGTCCCGGATATTTTGGTAATTTGGAAGCTGCAACTAGAATTTTTAGTTTCTTTCCCAAAATCAAGCTAATTATTCTTTTAAGAAATCCTATAGATCGAGCAATTTCTCACTATTATCATTGGGTGAGATTAAATAAAGAAAATCGCTCTTTAGAAACGGCAATAAATTATGAATTAGAGATTTTACAAAATTTTCGGTACAACTCAAATTTTTGCTTAAATCATTGGCAGCAAAATTTGTATTATTTAGCTCCAGGATTTTACATAAAATTTTTGGAGAAATGGATGGCTATTTTTCGCAAAGAACAGTTTTTAATCCTCAAAACTGAAGACTTTAATACTAATCCAGTAAATGTTATGCAGCAGGTTTTAAAATTTTTAGATTTGCCAGATTATCAAATTCCAGATTATCAAAAATTAAATGTAGGTTCTTATCCCGATGTCAAAGACGCTATCCGGCAAAAAATGAGCGATTTCTTTCAAGATTCTAATCAAAAATTAGAAGAGTATTTAGATATGAAATTTCATTGGGAAACTTGGGGTGGATGACTAGGAGTTAGGAGGAAAATTTCTGGAACAACAGTTAGGTGAAAGGGTTGCTTTCTCTAACAACTATAAACTGTGTTGAAGCTCTGAAGTTCTGCCAAAAATTATTATGAAATAGAGTCTTTTACTTTCTCGATTTATAGCAGAAGACAGAAGGCAGAAGGAAAAATCTTGCGTTGTCTGAGTTTTAAGCGATCTGTCCGCGCCCTTTGCTTCGACTGCTATATCAAATTGTCAAACATTTTCATTTTATGAAGCTTCTGAAAAAAATCGGCGCCCCAAAGGATTTTCGGTTGCACCACACAAAAATTTTGATATACTAAAATTTACTTGCTTTTACTCGCCTATACACATGAATTTTTATTCAACGCTATTTCCCTACTTCCAGACAATCGAATATTTAGGAATTTTACTCAAAAGGATATGGCAGCAATTTCTCATCCTGTGAAGCTCTCATATATAAACTTATAAGCTTATTCTTTCTCCAACGGAATCTTTACATCTATAAATCCTGAGTAGAGAAGCACCAATATTTTCATTTTATGAAGCTCCTAAAAAAGTCGGCGCCTCAAAAGATTTTCGGTTGCATCCCCACAAAAATTTTGATATACTAAAATTTAGTTGGGTTCATTTGCACATATACATGATTTTTTATTCAACATAGTTTCTTGACTCAAAGATAATAGAATATTTAGGAATTTTACTTAGAAGCAATAGTGTAAGCTTTCAGCATTCCTCGTTTATTGCATTTGGAGTTTTTTCTTAGAAAAAAATTGTTGTATTAAGTACCCACTAATCCTGATATTTACGACTATTTATAGCAGTTTTCATTAACATAGAGTACAGAGATTTTACTTAAAGCCAGAAAGCAGAAGTTTTTTATACTATCCCTTAATTTAATAATTCTGAATTCTGAATTCGTGCATTCTAAATTAATAACAATAAATTTTGTAGTCTACCTTTGTGAAAACCGCTATAATGCTATTTTTTCTTCTTTACTATTTACTATTCCCTATTCCCTATTCCCTGTTCCCTTTTCAATCAGACCCGGTTTCCACATCCCAAATAAAAATGCTATAGAGATGAATTACTACGAATTAGGAGAAAAATTCCTAGAACAAGAAAAGTGGGAAGAAGCAGTTACTAACTACCGCCAGGCAATAAAACTAAACCCTAATTTTTCTTGGTCTTACTATAAATTAGGGCAAGCTTTAACTCAATTACAAAACTGGGAACAAGCCATTATCACTTACCAAAAAGCTATCAAACTAAATCCCAATTTTCCTTGGTCTTATCATCACCTCGGAAATGCTTTACTGCAACAAGAAAAATGGGAAGAAGCAGTTAACGCCTACCAAAGTTTTCTTCAACTTAATTCCGATAATTATTGGACTTACCATAAACTAGGAGAAGCCTTATTCAAACTAGGAGAATTTGACCAAGCAATTCTTTCTTATCACAAAGCAATTCAACTCAAACCAGAAATCAAAGGAACTCATCAAAAATTAGCAGATATTCTCTTTCAAACTGGAAAACTAGAAGCAGCAGAAACAGCATATCGTCAAGCAATAAAACTCAATCCAGAAGTAGTTTGGTATCGCCAATGTTTAGGAGATGTTTTACTTAGACAAAAAAGATTAGAAGAGGCGATCGCTACTTATTTAGAAGTTGCTCAAATTAATCCTAATCTAACCTGGATGCACCTAAAGTTAGGAGATGCTTTTGCTCAACTTAGTCAGTCAAATTTAGACAAAACTATCAATTATTATTGCCAAGCTATTAAAAATCCAGATCGATATCCGATTTATCAAAAATCACTATATCTCATCAAATTTAATCCAGAATTATACCTGGAATTAGGAAATTATCTAGCACAAGAAAATCAAATTTATGGAGCAATCATTATTTATTACCTTTTGCTAGAAATATTACCCAATCAAATAGATATTTATCAGCAACTTGGCAAGATATTCCGAAAAAAAATTTACCTCGAACAACAACTAAATTCATTTTATTCTACCGTTGAAACTGACGGAGATAGTCAATCTTACTATCACCTGGGATTAGCATTAACCAAACAACAAAAATGGTTAGAAGCTACCATTGTCTACCATCGTGCTATAGAACTTAATCCTGATTTTGCTTGGTGGTCTGATATTCGTCTGTGGGAAACTTTTGAAAAGCAAAATAAACTGCAAAAAACAGTTAATTTATTTCAAAAATTTATTGATTATCCAAATAACTCAGTCTGTCGTTATCTCAACTTAGCTGAAGCTCTAACTCAAGTAAATAGAAATACTGAAGCAATAGAAATTTATCAAACTGCTTCTGAACAACAAATTAAACAAAAATATCCTAAGTTTTTTCTAAAATCTCAAAACTTGGCTAAAATATCTGCCCCTAATTTTATCGTAATTGGAGTCAAAAAAGGGGGAACTACATCTATTTATCATTATCTAATTCAACATCCACAAATCTTACCAACGATTAAAAAAGAAATTGATTTTTGGTCTTTCTACTTCCATCGAGGTTTAGATTGGTATCGGGCGCATTTTCCAGCAATTCCAGACTCAGAAAATTTCTTAACTGGAGAAGCAAGTCCTAGTTATTTTGATGCTCCAGATACTCCCACTAGACTATTTCATTTTTTCCCAAAAATTAAACTAATTGTTCTATTAAGAAATCCAGTAGATAGAACTATATCGAACTATTATCACGAAGTACGTTCAAAGGCAGAGAATATGTCTGTTGAAGAAGTAATTAATTCTAAGCTAGAAAAACTGATAAAAATTTCATCTAGTCTCGTCAACGAAAAAGATTATTGGAATTATCAGGGAGATTATATAGCTTCTAGTGTCTATTTAGATTGGTTAAAGAAATGGTTGAATATTTTTCCTAGAGAACAATTGTTAATTTTGCCTAGTGAAGAATTTTATAGTGACCCTAAAACTACAATGAAGCAAGTTTTCAATTTTTTAGGTTTGCCAGATTATCAAATACAAGATTATCCAAAATTAAATGCTGGTTCTTATTCATCTATTAGTGAGTCAGTTCGACAAAAATTAAGCGATTATTTTCAACTTCATAATCAGCGTTTAGAGGAATATTTAGGTATGAAATTTAATTGGTAGAAGTAAGGAAGAGGGAAGAGGGAAGAAAGAAGGAGGAGTAAACATTGAAAAAAAAAGGTAAAAATGATCTAGATAACTGTCTAATATGAATTGAAGCAGCTATTTTTAAGCATCTCAGATCAAAGAAATAATTTCAGCGATAATGCTCCGCATCCCTGTCGTGATCGCCTCTCTTTCTTCCCTGAAAAAAATTAGTTTTGTGCTTCATAACTAAAGACATTTAGATATTATAGCGGTTTTCATTAACATAGACTACAGCAATAGAAGTTAAATTAACTCTAGAGAGAAATGTAGTTTTTTTCTACATAGTCTACCTTTGTGAAAACCGCTATAAGTATCTTAGATAAATACCTTATATCCATCATTTTGTCAAATTAGACAATTTCTTAAATATTTGTACTTATCTGAATTTTGTTTTTTTGAGCTTACTTTTCCTAAGCTAAAAATTGCTAAATTTGAGATGTAATTAACGATAATACTTGATTGTAGAGCTTTAAAGTTAGTCTTTTTTGAGGTTTAGATACAAGATTGGCACAATATCTTATGTACAGGGTATGATACCAAATCTCTGAAATAACGCAAGCTCGTGAAATATTTTGTCACAATCTTGGAAAAATGAGGCTGATTAGATTTATAAAAAAAATTTTAAAAGCTAAGTTAATAAGTAAAACTTATATTAAGCCTTCACTATAAAAGTCTAGAATATAAGGGTAGTGGGGGAGTAACTTTTTTGCTCTTGTCTGCCAAAAATGCTAACTTTTTGAGCGTTTTAGACTGAAAATATGGCACTTTTTTGAAACAAAAAAAGGCTAAAGTCTTTATCTATAAATGCTTTGAGAATTAATCAGCAAGCCATAATGATTCATACTTTTACTTCTCTCCCACTCTCCTACTTGGGTGAGTGAAAAAACCTGTGGGGAACATATAGCTAAAAGCCTTACTTAATGGTGATTTTTTGGATACAACGCTCTCTATCCCACGCAAAATTTCGTTCACCCCTCCTACTCCCTACTCCCTTTAAAATTAGTAACTTTAGCAATTGCTTCTAACTTCATTCCCAAGGGATAACTACCTTCTATTTTGACACGTTTAATTTCCGCTTCTGAAATATTCAGTTTCAAATATTTAGCTATTCCTCGCACAATATCACTTCTATCAATTATTCCTGCTACTGCTCCGGAAGGTGAAAGTACAGTTATTTGCTTTTGTTGATGAAATTCCATCCTCTTAATAACTTCCAATAAACTAACTTTTTCTGACACAGTAACCATCTGATTTAGAGGGCAAATAATCATCCTTAAAGTTTGAGTATCCCGATAACTTCTTTGAATATAACGAATAGCATCATCATAAACTAAACCAAGATAACGACCCATATCAGCAGCAAAATAAATTGAAATTTTAGAACTTTTTAAAAGGTATTTATCAGCAAACTGACTGAGAGTTAAATTTGCATCTACTACACGAAAATTTTGGGTCATTACCTCTACAGCTTTAATATTCATTAACGCTGACTGTAAATCAGTTATGCGCTGATAAATTCTGGCATTACGCAGAGCAAACCAGCTAATTAAAGCAATCCAAAAACTACTATAATCTCTAGTTTTAAAAACTACTATCAACCCTAAACTAATTCCTAACCATCCTAAAGCTTTACCACTTTTAGCTGCCAATCTTATCCCTTGAAAATGACTACCAGTTATTTTCCAAACAGTTGCTTTTAATACTTGTCCGCCATCCAAAGGTAAACCAGGTATTATATTACAAATAACTAAAATTAAAT
Organism: Dapis purpurea BLCC-M126; assembly: GCF_050015975.1. Classification (NCBI taxonomy): domain Bacteria; kingdom Bacillati; phylum Cyanobacteriota; class Cyanophyceae; order Oscillatoriales; family Microcoleaceae; genus Dapis; species Dapis purpurea. The sequence continues at coordinate 10,112 of NZ_JBNHER010000260.1, forward strand.
TTATTTCTGCTACTCTATTCATTAACTCCCCAACTAAGCTTGATGTGGGGAATAGTAAACTTGTTAAACCTAATAAAAAGAATAAAACTAAACTCACCAAAGGTCCAGCAATCGCTACTTGAAAAGCCTCTCCAGGATTTTTATAATCTCGATCTATTGAAGCAACTCCACCAAACAAAAATAACGTTATAGAATTAACCTTCATTCCTTGAGAAATAGTAACTAAACTATGACCTAATTCATGTAAGACTACGGATAAAAATAGTAGTATAGCAATTACTAATCCAGCACCCCAAGATAAAAAAAGCCCCCTTTCTTGGTAATCTTGACTATTGATATATGTTGCCCACAATAAAATAATTAACCACGAGTAATCCAGAAATAAAGGGATACCAAATAAATTGCATATTTTCCAACGTGCCTGCATGAATTTTTTTTGATTTTTTCTGAAAATTAGGATTTAATCTATTCTCCTAATAAGAATAACTAGCCATAACTGATTTATACCAAGCGTGACAAAATAATGTTATAAGTAATCAGGGTAATTAAAATAATTTGATTAGGTTTGCCTTTAATTAAAAAGGATCTTCAACCAAATAAGTACTCGTGCAAAATAAATTTCCTAGTTGAGAGAGGCAACAGGCAACAGCAAATCAGTAGGATCTGTGATTAGTTTTGCTTATGCACCTAAATGATGTTTAAACTAAATATTCCTGATTCCTATCTCCTGACTCCGTAGGCGATAACTTTTTTCTTTCCTGCGAATGCTCCCCAAACATAACTCTTAATTCTTCTTAGAGACTATCCTACTTGCAAGATAATTAAGTTAATAACTCATACCTGTTAATCTATTTCTGAATTAGGAGGCTAGCTAATAGCTGACCACTGGCTTACAAGCATCAATAAGTTACAAACTAAAAATGGGGGATTCTCTTTTGTAACAATAGAGAACCCCCTGTATTTTTAACTAAAATCAGGTTATATCTATCTATAGCATACCAGCACTACCAAGCCCTAAAATTATTCCTGCTCCTAAAATATGACCAAAACTTGTAGTAGCTAATAATTCTGGTATTCCAAAGCCAGTAAAAATTGCTGGTAACGATACGGGTAAATCTGGCCCTTGTCCACGATTTTGCTTTGAAATAGCATAGTAGCCGATGAAAATTGCCACTAAATTACAAGTTATCATTATAATTGCTACTTTTGGTGACCACTCTGCAGAGAGAGGATGAGATTGTGCTGCTAGAATTAAACCAGAGTAAATCAAGTTCTTATCTCCTTAAATTAAAAAGATTTGTAGCAAATTTAAAATACCTCGCCTGATTGGGTGGTGTTTAAATCAACTTATGTTTTGCAAATTATCAAGAAACTTTAGCTAAAAGCTACAATTTGTTTTAATAATTAACAATAATTTTAAGTTTTGATACAAAAATCTAAAATTTAGTTAGTAGTAGGTATAATTAATGCGCGTCAAAATTTGTGGAATTACAAAACTAGAGCAAGGACAAGCGATCGCTCAGATGGGAGCAACAGCTCTAGGATTTATCTGTTTTCCTAAATCACCTCGTTATATTACTCCAGAAAACATCATAAATATTGTCGAGAAACTACCAATAAATATTGACAAAATAGGAGTATTTGTTAATCCTGAAATAGATTTGTTATTAGAAGTAATTATTAATACAAAATTCAATGGAATACAACTACATGGCAATGAATCTCCAGAATTTTGTCATCACTTACGTCAGTCAATACCAAATAGTATAGAAATAATCAAAGCCCTGAGAATTAAATCTTCTCAAGATTTAACAAGAGCAAAAATTTATGAAAATTATGTCGATACTTTACTTTTAGATGCTTATCATCCAGATAAATTAGGAGGCACTGGTCAAACCTTAGATTGGAAAATACTTGAAGAATTTTACCCTACTTTTCCTTGGTTATTAGCAGGTGGTTTAACCCCAGAAAACGTCACAGCAGGAATACAACAATTCATATTAGATTCTGAACCTAAAATAGAATTTAATCATAATTTTTGTGGCATCGACTTATCTAGTGGTGTAGAAACAGCGCCTGGAGATAAAGATTTAGTTAAAGTCAAAAAATTATTTGATAGTTTAGCGCAACTTAGGGTTAAAGTGTAGAAAAAGTACCAAGTATTATATCTGGTACAAGTTTATAGCAGCTTCCTCAACTATCCATAAGGAGTTTCCTTTGACTTTCAGAAATTAATCTAAATCTTGACAAAAAAAATATAGCTAAAATATTCAGGTTTTTATTCTTTTTAATTGTGCATAAATTATAACTGAAATAATACTCCAATATATCGGAACAAAAACATATTGGATAAAAACTCTTTGCCAATCGTTTACCATTTCTGCTTTAATCAAAGTAGATGTGATAATTGTTAATGGAAATATTATCAAAAAGCCAACTGCAAATAAAATCAATTTAACTCTGGTAACTAACCAAAAATACCCTTTAGTCAACTCCCAACTATACCTCATTCCATTTACAGGTGAAACACCATCAATTATAACAGTATGCCAATAAAAACCAAGGCGCGTCCCAATATAAAATATTGGTAGAAGAAGTAATAGTAAAAAAAGCTGAATTGGCATTAATTCAATCTCTGGCATAAATGTAATTGGAATAAATATAATTAAAGGCACAATTAATATCGGAAACCACCTTTTTATACCTCTGCAAAATGCTTCTATTAATGTCACCTTGTTTCCATTCAGATATCCCCAAATATAAAAATAACGAATTGCGAATAACCAGGGATTAACAAATCCTATCATAATTCTATATAGCCAATAGTATATCCTGCTAGATTCTGGCAAAAAAATTATAATTATTGCTAATATAATAGCTGGTAAACCTATAATTAAAAGAGGTAAATATATAGCAATAATAGTTTTTAAAGTTTCCTTGAGCAAATTTATATAACTAATATTTCTGTACTCCATAAACTGATAGATTAACAATTAAATTTTATGAAAGAATTCAGCTCTCAGCCCCCATCCCCCAAATTCATAACTCAATCAAGTAGGAATTAGCATTAAGATGCTAAAAAAATTACAGTAAAACTTAAGACATATTAGACTAAGCATTCGCTATTAGCAGTCAGGATTTCCTAGATAATTCTACACAAACAGCTTTTGAAATAATAAAGCAATTACTAAAGTTAGCTAATGAGCTTTTTCTTAATAACTTTTCATCCTTTCTTCCAAAATAATGAATTAATAACTCATAGCTGATAGTTGATAGCTAAAATTTGAATTCTTAAATATTAGCTAATTTTAACTATCCATAACTAATATAAGTTTTTAGTCACAAAAAAATCTGAATATTTAACATCAATAGGAAACAAAATAGTTGAGTTTTAAGTCACGAGTAACTTGTAAGGATAACAGGATATTGAACTCAAAAATCAAATACCAAATATCAAAAAACACAATCTTAAAACCTAGGATATTTGTGTATTTTTCTACAAACCTTACTTTTTCAAATATCCAATGAATAATAATATAGGAGTATCCAAATAATATGGCAAATATTTCAGGAGATAACAATGATAACCTGTTAATTGGCTCTCCAGAACCTGATTTTATGGAAGGTTTTGGTGGAAATGATACTATTTTTGGTGAAGGAGGAGATGATACTCAAGATGGAGGAGAAGGAGAAGATGAAATTTTTGGTGGTATTGGATCTGATTCTTTAATTGGTGGTGAAGATGACGATTTCTTGCAAGGAGAAGATGGACGTGACTCAGCATTAGGAGGTCCAGGAGATGATAGCATTGAAGGTGGTCCCGGAAATGATTTTTTATTAGGAGAAGATGGCAACGACTCTTTATTTGGGGAAACTGGAGATGATTTAGTAATTGGTAATCAAGGATTTGATTTAGTTACTGGAGGAGATGGTAACGATACATTAAGAGGTAGTCAAGGGGATGATAGTTTATTTGGAAATATTGATGATGATGTAATATTTGGCGACCTAGGAAATGATATTGGCAATGGTAGTATTGGTAATGATTCTCTTTTAGGTGGTGAGGGTGATGACTCTTTAGATGGAGGTAGTGGTGATGATACTATTTTTGGAGAAGCAGGGAATGATTTGCTATTTGGAACTATTGGCAGTGATTTTATTAATGGTAATAGGGGTAACGACCAAGTTTTTGGTGGAGAAAATGTAGATAATCTTCGTGGCGGAAAAGGTGATGATACGATATTTGGAGAACAACAGAATGATTCTCTCTTTGGTGACTCAAATAACGACTTAGTTATTGGTGGTATTGGTGAGGATACATTGTTTGGTGGAAAAGATAACGATACCCTTCAAGGTAGTGATGGTAATGACTCTTTGCTGGGCGATCGAGGCAACGATATATTATTTGGAGATGCTGGAGAAGATACATTAACTGGTGGTGAAGGATCGGATATTTTTGTGCTACCTGGAGAAGTAGGTAATATTGATGTAATAAATGATTTTAATCCCTTAGAAGATTTCTTGGCTTTAAGTGGTAATTTGACTTTTGAAGATTTAACTTTTGAACAAGGAACTGGTTTAAATTTCAGAGATACATTAATCACTATTGATAATGGCAGATTATTAGCGATATTGTTGAATGTTCCAGCTTCCATAATTTCAGAGGAAGATTTTGTAGATATTAGTCAACCTTTACCTGAAGTTGATTCTAATAATACTGATGAAGTTCTATAATTCAATTCTCAAGAATTATCAGACCAGTTTTCCAACAGATAGCGTAATCTTAACCGGGGAATATAAGGCCAACCTCCCTTTGTTTCAATATCTTTGAGTAAATTGTAAAGTGCCTGACGATTATCTGGCAATGTTTGTTGAAATGAACCTTCTCTGAGTTCCTGATGTAAGCTTTCCAGAGTTCGTAGAATAGCCAATATTGCCATTGGATCATCCTGGTGATTTTCGGCTATAGCCTTTACTGAATTTACAAAAGATTGTAAATCACTGTGTAAATTTGTTGACTCATTTTCTATATTTGTGTCCATATTACCATTTTAAGACAAACTTAAATAATGCTCAGACTAAAGCCAGAGCAATTATAGGGTGATACTAAACAATAAGATAAATCAGCTTTGCTTAGTTTCTTCACCCACTAACCAAAGAAATATTCTTTATTCTTTGGGAACTCCTCAAAACTCCCCCTGGCTATCCCTCTTTTCCCAGTCTATCTATTATTTCTCTTTGGGCTTGGTTTCTACTCAAGCAAATTCCAAATTCTAGTATTAGGCTTGATGTTGATCAATAGTAGATGTTCGATAATCAGTTAAATTCAATTATAGCAATATATTAACTGTAAGTATATATACTTATGTAATTTTAATTTATAAAACTGAATTTAAGAAAAAGTAACTAGCAATGTAGAATATTATTTTGGGTTAATACTAAAGATAAATCTACTCTCACACCAAGCAAATTGAGAATGTGAAGAATAACTTTATCCTAATTGCCCTAAGTTTATCATCAAATCTAAAATCTAAAATTAGATTACTCATACTGCGTAAAGATATAACGCAGTAGCAATGTTAAATATTGAATGTTGAATCTTGAGGTTGACAATGAGGTATCGCACTTTAATTGCGGCACTATTAGCTGTGTGTTTGAGTTTTTTAACCGCCTGTTCAGAGGGCATTGATAGTAATAAACCACTTACTTACGAAGATATTGTTAATACTGGCTTGGCCAACAACTGTCCTGGGTTACCAGAAACAGCTCGTGGGTCCATTGCCCTTGACCAAGATGGGTCTTACATTTTGACAGATTTGTGTTTGCAGCCAACTACCTATTTCGTTAAGGAAGAACCAACTAACAAACGCCAAGAAGCAGAATTTGTTGAAGGAAGAAAATTAACAAGGTATACTTCTACCTTAGATCAAGTAACAGGTGAGCTTGTCTTTAATGAAGATAATTCTTTGACATTTAACGAACAATATGGTATTGACTTTCAACCCATCACTGTTCTTTTACCAGGTGGAGAAGAAGTTCCATTTCTGTTTACCGTTAAAGGACTTACTGCTAAGAGCCAGCCTGATATTACTGCTATCAATACTTCTACTGATTTTAAGGGAATATACAATGTTCCTTCCTACCGAGGATCTAGTTTCCTAGACCCTAAAGGTCGTGGTGTGACTTCAGGATATGATAATGCAGTAGCTTTACCAGCTAGCTCAGATGATAAAGAGTTTGTCAAAGCTAATGTTAAGTCAGCAGATACTCTTCTCAATGCTGGTGAAATGTCCCTTCAAATTACTAAAGTAGACGGGGAAACAGGTGAAATTGTTGGCTTATTTGAGGCGGTTCAGCCTTCTGATACAGATTTAGGCGCAAAAGAAGCTGTAGAAGTAAAAGTTCGTGGTACTTTTTACGGTCGAGTAGACACAGTTTCTTAGACTAATTGCCATACTTCCCCGACAAATCAAAGATTGTGTCGGGGTGAAATATACTAACCTTCTTGGCAAAGAAGCATCTTGGAATTAAATATCGAAATGTATTTAGCTCAAGTGAACTCGCAGAAGCATAAATCCTAATTATTAAAATTTTCCAGTCTTTACCCTGAAGAGCACATAGTTTATACTAGAGGTGCTTAAGAGTCCTCTATTTTTGTAAAAATATACTTGAAGTAGCTATTAAATAAATAGCGATCCAAAATTAATTAATTACATATACTCTAGAGCTGAAAAGCATAAGTTGTAAAAACTACAAATAAGCTCCAACTAAAACTCTAATTAAATAGTTGTGTTTAATATCACACTCCAGTATTTCTCAACTCACAGCACTTATTATATATATCCGTCAATATAATCTGTATGTGATCTACCATCAGTGGTTGGCTCTCAAAATCATAATATAGCTATGTCTACCACCATCACTCAAGAACTAAAAAGTGAAAACCTAAAACTGTTGTACCAATATCAACAGTCTCCTTCTCATCAACTCCGGAACCAATTAGTTAAACTTAATGTTGGACTTGTAAGAAAGGAAGTTTATCATTGGTTAAATCGATGTACCGAAACCTACGATGATTTACTCCAAGTAGGATGTATTGGATTAATTCGAGCAATTGAACGATTTGATATATCGAAGGGACGAGCCTTTAGTTCTTTTGCTACTCCTTATATCAGAGGGGAAATTCAGCATTATTTACGAGATAAAAGCCCTTCTGTACGCATCCCCAGAAATTGGTTGGCTCTGGATCGGCAGGCCACAAAAGTAATACAAGAGCTGAGAATAAAGTTGAAGCGGAAACCTACAGAGATAGAGGTGGCTTCCGCTTTGGATATTTCTCTAGACCAATGGCATGAAATTCAAATTGCCTGTCGTAACCGTGCCCCTCTAAGTTTAGATGCCCCAGTTCAAGATGAAGCTGATGGAGCTACTTGTTTGGGAGAATTAGTCCCGGATAGTCAGTATCGTAGTTTTCAGTTAGCTCAAGAAGACCAAATTCGTTTGCAGCAAGCATTAGCTAAATTAGAAGAGGGTACTCGTAAAGTTTTGGAGTTTGTGTTTCTCTGTGATTTGACTCAGAAGGAAACAGCCGAGCGAATGGGAATTAGTGCTGTTACTGTTTCTCGGAGAGTCAAGAAGGGCTTAAAATCTCTGCAAAAGATCATGCAATAGCACTTGATGGCTTAAAAGTAAAATTATACTACTAATCACTAAATAAAATATATTGGCTTTATGTAAGCATTAAGGTATTAGCTATTTTCTTGCAGATGAACTGCGTTGACAGCAGTCAGCAATAAAAATCAAGTCAGTTATTGGGTAATTCAGTCTGGATATTTTGTAGAGATTTTTTGGTAAATCTCAGTTTAGGGAATCTACTTTATGTATTTCAATACTTTTAATTCTTGGCCTCTTCACTTATCCTGATGCTAGTAACTGATAGGTAATGAGTGATGGCTGAATACTTACAGCTTAATTAATTAATTATAGTTTTTTTATCATTGCCTAAATCCTAATACTATAAACCCCGCCCGTATCTAGTAATTGGGTGGGGTTAGTTTTTAATACTGACTATATTCCAGTCTTTAGTGAAAGGCATATATTAAATTTTGCCTTTCATCCAGTGCTTGAATAAATTCTCTTTAACCATACTTTGCCGCAACACTTCAACTAAATATTCTTGAGCTTCTTCCCGACTCAAGCTTTTAACTTCGTCCCGTAGAACTTGTAATTTGAACTGTTGCTCCATAGTTAAGCTGCTAGACATTTCCATAGTTGACTCCTCCTTGTTTAGAGCATAGATATTGGCCAATATATTAAGGCCATCACTACCCTAAATGTATATATTTCCTAATATGTAAATTATCGTAACATTTACTTGACATACTGTCCATCATGTACATTATAGAATTAATTTATTCCACAAAAGTTAACATTAATTTAATAAAACTTCGTTCTTAAGGGCAGGGTTTAAATAAAAGCTAGAAGTTCTATGATAATTAGGTTAGGACTAATGTCCTATGAAATTCAAAAATGGAGAAGTGGCTAATGGATGCAATGGAATTTTTTCAAAGAAGTGCTGGTAAATGGCGATCGCAACGTACAACCCATCACTTAGCCTTTAGACAAGCGGAAATGGGCAGCTCAGATATTGAAGTAACCAGCTTGGATGCTAAAGATCCAAAAATAGTAGAAATCTGCAAAATGCACGAAATTGATCCAAATTTGGCTGCTGGAGGAGCTTTTGTAACTTGGGACGGTTCTATGGCATGGGATAAAAATGATGAAAATCATAAGGGGTCAACTGTATTTGCTATTGTTCCTGACCCAGAAAATCCTAGAAAAGGTAGAATGTTGCGAGAGCGTGGCTATGCTGAAATTGTCCCAGTGGTGGGACTGTTTGAGATGGATGATGAAGATGGGCTAAATTTAATTACAGAATATGAAACTATGAGTTCTATTGAAAGATTCTGGTTTCCTAGCCCTAATCTAAGGATGCGAAGCAGTTCAGTGAAGCGGTTTGGTGGATTTAATACTTCTACTTTTTGCACCGAAGTTCGACTAGAAGAAAGTAGCTCAGACTCAGAGCTAGAAACATCAGAGGATGCGACACAATTTTATTCTGCTTTTGGCTGGTAAGTATACCGGAAGTCATAAGTCATAAGCCATAAGTCATAAGCAGGGGAAATGGCTATTCCACCGTACATTCTTGCTGTAACTATATTTGAGAGTCGCGAGAATGTCCTAACTGCCCTGGTGACTACTATAGAAGTTAGAAGTCAGATGATGAATCTTAGACTAGGAAATGTTTTTCTAACTGTTCGCTGTTCCTTGTTCCCTGTTCCCTGCAATATCAAAAATATTACAGATTGTTGCGTAAGTTAATAAAAGTATGATTTGGATCGCCTCAATCCCTTAATCTAAAGGTTGGCTATTGATGCAATTTTCTGAATCACGGTAAAGTTTAGTGTGCTATGGCCACACTTGATAAATCACATTTAATAATTTTAAGGAGATTCTGACGTGGCGATTCCATTATTAGAATACAAACCCATAAGTCAAAATTCACGGGTTGCGGGTTATGAAGTCCCTGGTGACGACCAACCAATTATTTATTCTGCTGAATCTTTACCTTCTGGTTCAGAGTGGGATGAATTAATTTGGGCAGCTTATCGCCAAATTTATAGTGAACATCAGATTCTGAAGAGCGATCGCCAAACCTTCTTAGAATCTCAGCTAAAAAATGGTCAAATTACAGTTCGAGATTTTATTCGGGGTTTGGTAATGTCCGAGCCATTCCGTCGGAATAATTACGAGACGAATAGCAATTATCGCTTTGTTGAGTTATGCGTTCAACGGGTGTTAGGCCGTGATGTTTACAGCGAAAGGGAAAAGATTGCTTGGTCTATTGTTGTAGCTACCAAGGGTATTGAAGGTTTCATTGATGAGTTGCTTGATAGTGAAGAATACTTAGACAACTTTGGCTTTGATACTATACCTTACCAGCGTCGTCGGGTTTTACCCCAGCGTGATGGAGGAGAAACTCCTTTTAATCTGAAGACACCTCGTTATGAGTTCTACTATCGGACTATTCTTGGTTTCCCTCAAATCGTTTATCAAAATGAAATACGTCGCTTTACTCCTCAAGAAAAGAAGCCTCAAGAAGGCGATCCTTCTCGATTCTTGAATTTGGCACGGAGTCTTGGTGTACAAGGAAAATCAGCAACAAAACCAAATCTAGGTAGTATTAACCTGAGTATGGTGCCTTATCGTAAATAAAGTATAATTTACGGCTTGGCTTCAACACTTCTGTAGAGTGGAATTAAGTTTTGTAGGAGTGGAGTATTTGTCCAGAGTATTTAGTAAATTAACCAAAATAGCTGGTGTGAATATTCTGCGCCTACAAAATTTTATGAGTTTTGTAATTTCCTATAAATCTGCATTTTTAAATATATGAACTATGGATAAATAGGAGTTATATAAATGGTATTTAGCGAATAATTAAGTTCTAAAGTTTCTATTTTTAAGGAAAAAAGCAGTCGTTTAGCTAGCGCTAAACGCCATATCCAATCGACCAAGAGAAGAAGAAAAAAACATTTTGGTCAATCCTATCCATTTTAAGTAGAAGTAATTATTAATTGTTAATTATTAATCATTAAATTATATTGTTGATTTAAAGAAGAGAAAAACTTAACTCAGAAAATGGAAAATTACCAATATATTTTACAGATAGGTTTGAAGTATAGATGATTTAGTTTAACTATTTTGATCTAACTATGAAACTCCTAGCAACAAGTTTCAAAAAATGGAAAATTACCAATATATTTTACAGATAGGTTTGAAGTATAGATGATTTAGTTTAACTATTTTGATCTAACTATGAAACTCCTAGCAACAAGTTTCAAAATGACACTCCTTATTCCAGCAGATCAGATCAGAAAAGTTAGTATGTTTCAGTAATTATAAATAATAAGTTTACTAAGAGAGAGCTAGTAAAAAGCTTTGGCTAATATTTTCCTGGGATTTTGAATAGCTTAAATTATTTTCAAGGTAAGTTTGAGTACCTTTACTACAATCTTGATTAAAAAAAACTATACGATCACGCCCCTTTTCTTTGGCATGGTAAAGTGCTTCGTCTGCTTTGGCAATTAGAGATTGTGGAGACTCTAGTTTTGTAGGGATGACACTTGCAACTCCCATACTTATAGTAACATATTTACTTATTCTAGAAGCAGAATGATTAATGTGTAGTTTGTGAATAGCTGTACGAATTAATTCTACTAATTTTTTTGCATTTTTATCAGATGTATTTGGTAAAATTATCGCAAACTCTTCCCCCCCATAACGAGCTACCAAATCTGCAGAACGTTTAACAGTTTGTTTAATCGTTTGAGCAATTTTTCGTAAACAATCATCTCCTGCTAAATGACCATAGCAATCATTGTAATATTTAAAATAATCTACATCACATAAAATTAGAGATAAAGGTGATTTTGTTCTTTTCAGTCTACGCCATTCTTTTTCTAAATATTCATCAAAAGAACGACGATTAGCAATACCTGTTAAGCCGTCTAGTTTGGCAACTTTTTGTAGTTGCTGATTAGCAACAATTAAAGCTGCTTCGGCTTTTTGTAAAGCTAAGTTTTGCTTTGTTAGTTCTGATTCTACTTGTTTTTGAGCTGTAATATCTATAATTAAACCTTTAATTGCTAATACCTCGCCATCGGAACAGTAAACTCCTTTACCTTGTTCCCAAACCCACTTTAGTTCTTTTTTGGCTGTAATTATCCGATAAATTAACTGAAATGGTTGATTATTGACTAAAGCTTTTTGTCTTTCTTGCCAAATATATTTTCTATCTTCAGGGTGAATTAATTGGTTGTAGATAATTTTATTTTGAATCAATTCATCGGATTGATAACCAGTCAGACTGTAAAAATTTTCACTGATAAAGTTCATTTTTAAATTACAATCATTACTACTATAGTAAACCATTCCCGGTAAATTTTCTATTAGACTTTCTAGCATTAATTTATGCTCTTTAAGTTCATTTTCTACCTTTTCTCTTAAATATATTTCTTGTTGTAATTTTTGATTCTGAGATTCTAGTTGTTTTTTCAAAGAATGTATTTGAAGATGGCACTTGATTTTTGTTAAAACATCATCTGCTTGTATAGGCATACTAATATTATCTAAGTTTTCTATATTTTCGATATTTAATTCCTTGACTTGATTTATTTCATTTTGCTTGGCTCCCATGAGAATTATCGGCATATTTTTTGTTGATTCTGAAGTTTGTACAAATTGCCAAATCTGCGATTTCTCTTTTGAGGTCAAATTTATCAAAATTAGATCTACCGATATATTTTGTAATGTATTTATAGCTTCTTCTGCACTATGAGCTACTACAAATTCATAGTTATTCTCTCTCAATAGAATAGATAATAACTTGAGGTTACTATAGTTATTTTCTACTATACAAATTACTTTTTCAGGAGATGCTTGTAAATTTTTCATTTTTATAAAAATCTGAAATTATTAACAATTCAATATATTTTATATAAATATAAATAAGAAAAAACCTCTTGCAAAGTTTGAGGATGATTGTATCCTTTAATCTTTATCTTTCAACAGCACAGATTTTCCTTCCCCACCTAATTATTAAAGGTAAAATTCAGGCTGAAAAATTAAGCAAGAGGTTTGACTTTAGATGCTCCTGATGTACTAACTCCCTAGATATTTCCTACACCCCAAAAGGAGTGGGTTGTAGGATAACTGAACTTACAAAGGTTTTTAATAAGCTTCGTAAAAGTTCATAGTTTGTCTGTACTCTTCTATAATAATACTCTTTTTATCAAATTCACCTGGGTTATTACAATAGCCCGATTTTATTCTATGCTTTCATCAGAGTTAACAGGTAATCTTGAATAGTATAATTTACCTAACAGTAAAATTACTATATAGCAATCCTATTTCAGTTGTAATATTTTGGTGGTAGTTGGTGGTCAAGTAGAGTAGCTACCAGATTGGCGACGTGTAGGAGTCAGAATTTCAAAGGCTTCCAGTTAAAATTAACTTTTGTAAAAAGTTGCACGAATCATTTCATATTGCTATATATAATTAAGAATACTATTCCTGGTTTAATATTCGCAACCATATAACAACTGTAGTACCACTATTAATTGCTAAATCTTGCTCTTTTAAATAACTGGGTAACCATTGAGTATCTACAGGAGAATAGACTTGAATTTTACCTTGCATTTCATCTATCAAATTACGAGCAATTACTAATCCTAATCCTGTTCCTGGAATATTTGTTTTAGCTTTTTCTCCCCGATAGTTTCGTTCAAATAAATGTTCTAAATCTTCTGATGGAATGCCATAACCTGTATCACTGATAGCTATTGCCAGCATTGCTTCTGTTTTACTATGAATTGATTTATGATGATTTAGTTGGGGAGCTAAAGTTGCTAATTTAATATAAATATTTCCTTCTGTTGGAGTATACTTTAAAGCATTATCGATAATATTACTTAAGACTTCTCGCAAAGCTTTATAATTAGCTTTTACAATTGGTAAATCATCAGGAAAATCAACTTGTAAATCTATATTACTTTCATCAGCAATTGCTTTAGCAGAAACTAATAAAGGTTCTAAAACTTGTTGTACAGAAACTGACTCTAAAAAATTAGTTCCAGGTAGAAGTCGCAGAGGTAATAGTTTTTGATTAGTTTCTTGATGAGCATCTATTATTTCTTCTGTATCTTCATTTCGAGTTGTGCTTTGAATATACTCACTTTGAGCAGTAATACTCAATATGTCTTCCCCAACATCAACAGTTTCATCAATTTGTTCAATTAGTTCTGTAAGGCGATCGCTTTCCCGTAAAATACTATTAGCTATATTCCAGTTTTTATCTTCTGATAAAAATCTTTTCAGTAATAACTTACTAAAAGTTCGTAGTGCAGTTAATGGACTTTTCAACTGATGCAGTATATTGTGCATCGTATCAAACTGTTCAGATTGCAATTGTTGTTGTTGCTGAAATTGCTGCTTTAACCATTCAGAACGTTGATCTAAAATGCAGGCTATGGCAATAGTATGAGCTACTTGTTGAATTTGAGTTTTTTCTTTTTGATTCCAGGGTCGGTCTTCTCTTGCTGTTACTAGTAATCCCATGACTACTCCATCATGGATTAAGGGTAAAACAATTTGACGTTGTTGCCAAGGATAATTTTTTTCCCATCCAGGATTTGACTCTGTTGTACCGTTACTTACTTCTAAAATCGGAGAATTTTTCCCGATCGTTAAGGATGCTGCTGATAATTTCGGAAGGTTATCTAATGTTTGTATTTCTGGGGTGACTTTTAACGCCGAAGTTGTTTCTACACCTAGGGGTATTTCTGGATCTGCGATAATGGGAATTAGCTTGGTTTCACCCCCTTCTGCCAGTTTTTCTGTCAAGTAAACTATGCTTAAGGTCGCACCCCAACTAGATATGAGAGCGATCTGGGATCTGCAAAGTCCAATAAATTCTGTACTTGTGGGCATTAGCATTGGAGCTATTTGTGGGATTGTCAACTGGACATCAGTTTGTTTTAGATTTTAGATAACAAAGTGTATATTTTGTATCAAAATATTAAAAACACTTGAGTTTTTCAGCTAAAATTTATATAATCTTATCAAATTTGGTAGCCATAACTACACCCATCGGCTAACACAGGAGGTAAGGAAATTGGCTAGAAGACGTAAGCGCAAAAGTCGTCGTAGACAAGAAGGACGCAGGATTCTTGAGCAAGTGGCTCAGTATAGCATTGAAAGTGGTGAAGATAAACCAGTTACTGCTGCTCGTAAGTTTATTCATGCACAAGGTATTGTTCCACCTGCTGTACTTCTAGTTAGAAGAAATGAGCATACCACAGATCGGTACTTCTGGGCGGAAAAAGGTTTATTTGGAGCCCAATACGTTGAAGAAAATCATTTCTTGTTTCCGAGCTTAAAAGTTTTGATGGAACTTAAGACACCCGATAAAAAACCGGTACTTAGTTCTACTCCAAGTATAAATCAAGTTTAAGGATGTTGTATGAAACGTTTTTTTTCTGGGTTATCTAGAATGCTTTTTTTGAGTTATGACCAATAAGTACCAGGTGCTACATAAATTAAGCAAGCCGGTCATGCTTAAGTAGCATTCCCATTTTGTTTAATTTATGTAGTTATAATCGCAGATTTTATTGCCCTTGAAGGCTGAAGTAACTAGGATTTTAAGTTTCCATCTGCCAATGGATTTGAAATCTTAGTTATTTTTATTTTTTATAGCTTACCAAAATAAATTACCAATACTATTTTGATAACATTTTTTAACAAAATGCTATAGAAATGCCCAAGGATGGGTTTGGTTCTCTCCCAAATGTCTGTGGTAATTTTTCAGAAACTCTTTCATTTTTTTTGTCTTGGTTATCAGGATCTGAAAAACAGAGAGATTAATTAATTCCTTGAATCACTCTTAGGTAACTTATCAGGATAGAGGTTAATGTCTGGCCTATTTTTTGCCAAAAATTACTATGTACCCAGGAATCTTAGCCACAAGGTAAACTCTTGATGTTTGTTAATTTTTCTTACTCAATAGGCAAAAGTTAATCAATACCCTAAACTTTTATATTTTTAGTTTTATTCTTGGTATGCTTTCAAGTTTAGAGCTGTTTGTAAAGCTGCTAATTCATCTCTATGAGCTGTTATGGAAAGTAAACTTTTGGTTTGAGAACCCTCGGTCAATATTCCTTCCAACTTCAGATCGACTTGTTCTGGACGTTTAGACTTTTGCCAATAAAAAATACCTGCTAGGGGCGATACCAAAACTAGCCATATAAAGTATTGACTAAATTGAGGAACTAACATTGATATAGCTAACCCAAAACATAAAGCACCTAATGCTGCTAATAGAGTCAAGAAAAATGCTAAGAACCAACTAGGACGAACTATTCCTTCAAATGTAAGTTGATTCTGAGCTGCATTAACATTAACAATTCGGTAAGCCCGATAGCTAAAATATTCTTTTAAAGTAGTTAAAAGTGAGTCAGCTTCCTGTTCAGCTATCAGTTTCAGATTTTTAGTCCGAGCTTTGACTGATGCCTTGATAAAAAAAACTAGACCAATGGTAGATAAGAATGTCAGTATAAATGACGATATTAGAGCTGTATTATTCATACAATTTTAGATTTGAATAGTTGTTTGATATATTCTCTTTTACAATAGTTTACAAGATTAAAAAAAAAACTAGCTGCTTTGTGACTAACATCAGCTAGGGCTTATATTTCTATTTAGATTTTATAATTGAAAAATTGTCACAGAAAAATTGGCAACAAAAACACTATATTTTTTAGTCTTTGGCCAAAAATAGCAGCAAAGTTGCCCCCACCTATCCTATAGAATTTGTTTACAAGCTGGATGGTTGAATTTGAGGCCGAATATGAGCATGATTAGTATATTCATACCACAGTCTTGACAAATCTATAGCTTGAGGTCGCCATTGGGGAATAATTTGATACATTCTCCGTGGACGTCCTCTTCCTTCCACCTTTTTCCAATAGCCAATAATTGTCCCTTGGTCCTCCAGAAATTTCAGAGCGCTATACAACACAGTGTCAGAAAGTCGATAAATAGGATAGTCCCTTTCTAATTGACCAATCAATTCAGTTCCATAAGAGTCTCTTTGCAATAATACAGATAGGATATAGCACACCGCTAGTTCTTTATTTAGATAGACCGGAGGGGGACTTTGGAAAAATTGATAAATGTCCTCGAAACAAGTCATCTGAATTTACCCACTCACTCTACCTTCCAATCTATCGTGCTAATCATTAGACTGACCACTCATTCTCGGATTAAGTCAAAAGTCAAAAGGTAAAAAACAAAAGTCAAGATGTGCTGCAAGCATTCAACTGTTATAGTAATCCTAGATGATTTTGGAGAAAGGTTTTGTGTCAATACCTTACGCTGTCTAGAGTGCTTCTCTATTTTCATTTAGGACTACTATAGTTATCAGTTATTAGTTTCTGAGCATATATTAAGGATGTCTAAATCAATATTGAAATACTGATGGATAATTAACAGAATGAGTAGAAGAACATCGGTTTACCGGAGGTTATCTACCAAAAACATTCTAGATTTTTTTCGGAAGAATTTTAGAAACTGATATGACTTCAACCAATTTGTATTTCATTTTTCTTGCTCAGGTGCTAATAGCTAATAGCTGAATGTTTATGTTTTGAGGTTAGTTAAATTGGATTTATGCCTAACATAGCTTGTAAAGTTAAAGTTAGGAAAATAAATGTCCCAATAATTAAGCCAATGAGAGCGATTGCCGTGATAGGTTTATTTAAAAGTGGTTTTAGTTGGTCGAATAGAAAGAAGAATATGCCAAGGGTTATGGTGATAAAGTACCTTGGGTAGCGGGAGACATTATTAAAGAAATCTTGCATGATTTTGTTAGATAAAAATTCAACTCTAAACAATGTTATTAGTTTAATATCTGCTTAGTCAATTTGTGACCAAATCCAATATATCCATCCTTTTACAGTAGAAGCTCGTCTGTCTATTGTTGTATTTTTGATTTTTAAATTACTTTCAGACATGATTTTAGTAATTTGTTCTTTTGAGATAATATCCCCAGTTTTTAAGGATAACTTAAATACTTGATGAAATATTTCGTGTACCAAAATTTTTTCAATTAATTTTAAATATTTCAGTTTGTGTGGTTGGCGCAAAAGATATTTTGCTTCATGGGTTAATGTAAATATTTTTCCCTGCTTTTCTATGAGTCCTAAATATTTTCCAGCACTTGTATAGTAATCTGTTTGTCTCTTATCAAATTGATAATTTTCTGTAATATTATTTGGAGTTAAATCATTTTCTAGTAGCAAGGAGATTAAGTCTATTAGTCTGTCAAATTTGTCTGCTTGTGGAAATGGTATTTTTTGCGGTTCGGGAATTATTTTAATCTGAGTTAGTAGTAATTCTACCTCACTTTTCTGTATTTGTTCTGAAGCAATTTGATAATTTTTCTGTTCGACCAAAGTGATCGAGTTATAGTCTGATATATCTGAAAATTCATAAATAAAAAAGCTGAAAATGTCGTTAGAGTATGTCATTAATACTGGTACAACTTTTTTACTTATTTTTGTAGACCATAATCTACAGGGATAATATAGTTGTCTAATTAAAAAATCCTCAACTCTGTAGTTTTTAGCCTCAATTAAAATTAAACAATCATCAGTTTCAAAACCTCCATCTATTTCACACTGAGAATTAGTAACATTAATTGAATATGACTGGTTATTAATAGAATTTTCAATGAAGAAGTCAAAAGTTCGAGTAGACATCCTACCTGAGACGGTGAATTTAGTTTTTGAGTCTACTAAATCATCAATAATACCAATATTAAATGCACAAAGTAATGCAGAACTTTCAGAATATAAATTAGTGTAATCTATAGTTTCTATTTGTCTGGGAAATTGCCAATAAATAGTTTGAATTTCCAGATTGTATCTGACTGGTAAGTGTGTATGAAAGTTACCGATAATATATTGAGAACGAGAAAGTGGTAGGATTGATAAATTATTATCTCTGAATATTTTTGGCAAGTTAACAATATGGTCAAATTTTGCCATAAGTCTACTTTCTCGTTCCTGATTAATTTGAGATGCTTCTATTTTGAAACAGCCGTTTTTATTGACCTTCTCTAATATTTGATATTTCTCGAATAGCTTTTCCCATGCTTCATCATTTTTAGTCATCTGAAAAATTTAATACTATAATTTCATCAATTTTTCCTCTTTTGAATCCTTTGGAATTAATATTTCTTGCTGCCCTTACTATTTTGATTTTATCTTGATAATCTTGATACAAATCCATAATAAAATCTGTTTGAGAATTGCTCAAAATAACCAGGCAACCTCTCTGTGTTAACTCATCAAAAACTTCCTTTAATCTTTTCTGTTCATTCCTGTTAAAACCATTGGCATCATATCCAGTGAAAGATGCCGTATCAGAAATAGGATCATAAGGAGGATCGAAATAGATAACATCACCTTTTTTTGCATTTTTAACCGCCTCTTCAAAATCTATATTTAATAATTTCACTTGAGATTTGTTTAAATAAATACTCACAGCTTTTAAAACAGCTTCATCTAAAATATTAGGTTTTTTGTACCTACCAAAAGGAACATTAAACTGCCCCTGAGAATTTACTCTAAATAAACCGTTATAACAAGTTTTATTCAAATAGATAATTCTGGCTGCCTTTTTTACTTTTGAGAGTTTTTTATATTCTTTTGGTGAACGGTCTAAATCTCTAATTTCATAAAAATAATCGGCACTATTATTTTCTTGATGGTTTCTTAACTCCTCAATCAAATCATCCAATGAATCTCTAACTACCTCGTAACAGTTGATTAATTCCTGATTTTTATCATTAATAACTGCTCTGGTTGGTTGCAATTCAAATAGAAGCGCACCTCCACCAATAAAAGGTTCATAATATCTACATTTTTTGAGGGATTTTTGATCGATATATTTGATTAATTCAGGTAATAATTGCCTTTTGCCTCCTGCCCATTTCAAAAAAGGTCTAACTATTGAATTTTTGCGCACTAAAAAATACCTCTATTCAGTTATCAGTTATCAGTTATCAGTTATCAGTCAATCTGCCTTTTTACGCAGCATGACCTAGGAAAGCCAGAGGCTTGAAATATTGAATATAATATCTTTTCATCCCCTTGAAAAGTTTTCTGAAAAAGCCTTATATTTTTCTGCCCTTGTCTGCCAAAAATGTTAACTTTATGCAGCTTTTTAGACATACGCCCCTACTATTATTTTTGGCTTTTCGGTCTATTATACCAATTAAAAAATAGTAAGTCATTGCGACTGGAACGGAGTGGAAACAAGCAATCTCAGAGTTTGCCCGATATTGCTTCCTATCGTCGCAATGATAACAACTCCAACTCATTATTTAAGTAGGTAGGCACAAATAAACGCCACTATTAAAGGAAATGTTTAAGCAGTTAAAATCCTTTTTTGAGATTGCTTCCTTCCACGGAGTGACCGTCGCAATGACAGAGTTTTTTTGTACTTCTATTCTCTGGTTAAAAATATAGTAAGGAAATATTAAAGCAGTTAAAACCCTTGAGATTGCTTCCTTCCACTCCGTCACAGTCGCAATGACAGACTTTTTTTTGTACTTCTATTCTCTGGTTAAAAATATAGAAGAAGTGAAAAGAGTGCTTGCTTAATTTATTAAAAAATAGTCCTAACTGATAACTGATAACTGATAACTGATAACTGATAACTGACTTACAACCCATTTCCAATTAACAGAAATGGTGCCCAATAATAGGGATGACTATACTCACTATTAATCATAGAAATTTGTGCTTTTTGTATTGCCGCTGCCTTGCTTGCTCCATTCTTCAAAGCTGCATAAAAATCATTCATAAATTCTTGAGTACCTTGATCATCAACTCGCCATAAAGTTGCAATACTTGCTTTTGCTCCAGCTTCTTGTATTTTATAACCAAAACCAAGTATTTCTTCTCCATTTCCTAGCTTTTTTCCCAAAGCAGTTTGACAAGCACTAAAAATGACTAATTCTACATTATTTAAATTCCAATCTTCCACATCTCGTAAAGTAGCGCGATCGCCATCTCCAAATAATATAAAAGATTCTTCTGGATGACCACTTACAAAAGCAGAATGAGTAGCAAAATGTAGAATATTATAGCTATCCAATTGTGCTTCTATAGCTTCTTTAGTAAAAGCATTACCTAATAATCTATTGGTTTCAGGAAATACCTTTTGTATCTCCTTTACCTCTACTCCTGAAAAGGGCAATGATTCAAATTGAAATTGGCGCTGACCCACCTTAAAATTATAACTTCCTTCTGTTAAAGCACCTGCTAAAATTACAGGTTCAAATTTACCCCTACGTTCTAATTCCATTAAACTTGCAGCAGTAATATTATTAATTTTAAACCTTTCTGCCAACCATTTTTTTCCATCATGTAGCCCTGCTAAAGGAATATAACGTAGTTGACTATCAGGTGCATAAATAATTGTTTTAGCTTGAGTAAGTTTTAGGTGAGGTTCAATAGGTTTAATTAACCAATTGTATAGTTTTAATCCTGCCTGCATAACTCTTTGGTCAGATTGATTTCTATTTGTTAATTGTCCTCTTAATCGAAAGATAGTTTGATTAAATTCTTTCTGATTTACTAAAACAGTGCGATGAAATGGAGGAGAATTAGCAGTAACTAATATTAATTCTAGTCGCTCTTCTAAAAGTAATGGATATAAGACTACAGTATTTTGAAGGTTATTTTCCTTTAGTTCAGACTGTAGCCAAACTGCTATATTTGAAGTTAGCTTTTGACTCCTAGAATTTTTCTCTAATTCTGAAACTATAGATTTGACTTCTTGACTATCAAAAAATTGCTCAATTTTTACTAATTGTTCCTGTAAGTTATTTGGATTTTTACTATGGCTTTTAGCAGCTTCATCTATTAGCTGAGTATACTTTTCCCAAAACACCTGTTCTGGCTCTAGTAATGGAATTTCACTATATTCATAATCATCGGTTTGTAAGCTCCCAATATATTCAAATGTCTCTTGTATGTGCAGTAAATCTAAAATTTGGTGTGCTTCTAAAGCCCGTTTTTTTTGCAGCAATAAGTCAGCCAAAGTGCGATATATTTCAGCATTGTTTTCTATATATAAATTTTGCTGTTCTACTGGTAATTTTTTCAAATCTTTCCGAATATTTTCAGTAATATTAACTGATTTTTTATAGAAAATTATTGCCAATTCATCCTGATTTTTTCTTTCTAATAATTTACCTATATCAGCAAGAATAATTCTCTCTCTATCTTGGTTTCCAAGCTGTTGTGCAATAATCAAAGTATTAGTAAAAAAAATTCGAGATTCTGAATGTTGATTTGATTCTCGATGAACTCTGCCAATATGATGAAGAGTATCTGAATTATTATGTCTATCGCCGATTTCTTGTTGAATAGCTAATGCTTCCTGATGATATTTTAATGCCTCAGAATATTTCTCTTGTTCTCTATAAATTACACCTATATTATCTAGAGTTTTGGCAATACCAATATTGTCTTTATTTTTCCGATTAACCTCCAAAGCTTGTTGATAATATTTTAAAGCTTGAGGAAATTCCTTTAAGTGATAATAAATTGCTCCAATATTATTTAAAAGTTTCGCTTTTTCTGGATAATTTTTATTTAAAGCCTGCTGATAAAAATTTATAGCTTGCTCATACTGCCCTAACTGGGAATATACCAAACCAATATTACTTAAAATAGCACTGATATTTTCATTATCTTTCTCCTGTTGAGCATTTTTCAAAGCTTCTTGATAAAATTCTAAAGCTTTAAGATATTTACTTTGAGCATCATAAACAACAGCAATTTTATTTAAAGTCCTGATAAATCCAGAGCGATCACTCTCTTGAGTATAAATTTCTAATACTTGTTTGAATTTTTCTAGAGCAACTTCAAATTGACCATTATTAAATTCTTCTGTTGCCTGTTGCTCAAGTTGTTGTGCTTCAGTTTTTAGATTGTTTTGTGAAATGGAATAACTCTCATTTTTTGTAAGTTTTGCCAGTGCTTGTGAATTTATTTTCACCTTTTTCTCAACTACTATAAATGGAGGAATCATTAATAAACATATAGTAGGTATAATTAAACTCAAATTTTTCCAACTTATCATTTTACTAACTAAATTTTTTGTGTGTCTTGATTTCTATTATATATAGATATGAGTTATATTAAATTCAGATGAATAGTCATAAAATTTGATATCGGATTTTTCATACAGTTGAGGTATATAGTTTTCCTTCCCTCTTGTTAATTTTTCCTTCTTCCTTAGCAAATTATACCAATTACCAAAAAAATTGCTATACCTGAATTTTCTATTTAGAGGTTGGTGAATTAAAGATAGATCCCTTATATATCAGAGGTTAAAATTATAAAAAAGTCCCATGAAATTACTACAAACAGCTCACAAACTGGGAATTTTTGCCAAAATATAGAGAACAGAAAAAATACTGTACCTCATTAATATGATAACCACTATATAATTATATAATCAAATCAATAAAATCAAAAAATAGGGAATTGAGCTATAAATTTACTTTCCAATTCCCTCAAAATTTTTTATTTGTTATGATGAATTTTTTGCTTTTTAGCGTGTTAAGTTGTGATATTACTCGTCTACCGACTTATTTTTACTCTCCTTGGATAAATCTGATGCTGAATTATCAGCTTCACTTTTTTCCTCAGCAGAAACAGAAGTAACTTTTTCTTCCCCATTATCACTATCTCCAGTAGTTATTTTTTCTGGTGATTTTAGGTTATCTTGAACTTCAGAAACTTCTGCATTTATTGGAGTTTCTGCAATAGCTTTTTCAGTAGATATAGATTCTGCTTCTGAGGATAAAGTTGGTTCTTTTTCAACTTCTGCCAAAGTAGTTTCCTCTACCTGAATATCAGATATGACAGACTCTTCTTTTTCCATTAAAGATTCTTGCTCAAATTGAGTATCTTCGGTCTGACTAATAGTCTCATTAATTTCTGAAGTAACTTCTTCACTAGACGTTAATTGCTCACTATCAGCTTTAATTTTTGTAGATGTTGAGTCAGAATCAGTATTTTTAGTATCTCTACCTTGAATGGCATTTTTAATATTGCTCAAGATTCCACTCACAGGTGTCAATAACTGAGAAAAACCACTAGCTTTTTTAGATGAACTTGTTTGTAATTCCTGAGATGTTTCTGATACAGTTTGGGAATCAGTTAAAACATTATCTTCTGTCATACTTTCAGTTGTATCTGCTTCAGACTTTTCTGTCACTTTGCTGGAGTCCAAAGTAGTTTCATCTGATAATAATTCCGATTTATTTTCTCCTGCTTTAACTTCATTAACAAACTCTTCAGTAGTAATATTTTCTAACTGTTGAATAGAAGTTTCTGTTGACTCAGCCAAATCTAATTTAGGCATAGTCTCTACTTCTGGTGTAGATGTTGTCTGAGGAAGAGTTGTTGATTTTTCCTGAGTATTATCTTGAGTACTTTTCTGAGTTGATATTTTGGTTTGCTCTGCAACTGGAGTCACTTGGCGACGCAACGTCAGGGTTTCCCAACCAAACCAACCTATTAAAGCAACACCTGCCACTTGACCTAATAGCACTGCACCTGTAATTCTACCAGCACAGAACCATAATACTAGGGCATAGAAAAGACCTACACCACTCCAGATAAAATCATTTTTCCGATGGACTTCTGGAAAGAAAAAGGCCACCATATATAAAGCTAAACTACCAAGACCAACAGCTAAGGCCAGTATGTTTGTAAGCATAAGTTTAGGTACTCCCACTATACATTTGTATATGGCGTCATTTTATCGTTCAATAACTCCTAATAACTTCTGCATTTTCAATTTCAACCCATCATAGCTAACTCAGTAGAGAATATGTAGTGAGATAATGCCCAGTTTAGAACTTATTGTTTGACTAATCACATTTTATATACTAGATATAGTTCAGAGTTAAAGATTTGTTAATTCAATCGTGAGTTTAATCACTTTTTTACCTACTTTCAAGTCACAGACGATTACTAAAGTTGTCTCTTAAGATGTCAGTGTTAGAAAAGCCTCAAAATAAATTGTTCTATATTTTCATCAAAATGAAAGGAGGGTGTGAAATGTGGGAAAAAATTTTGTTAGCTGCTGCTGTTACTTTCTCTTTACATATTTTTGCAGGGATAGATTTATCTGATATTAAGTCACCTGTTTCCTCTTTATCTCCTTCTGTAACTACCGCAGACAATAAACTGCCAAATTTATCTTATGTTGAAGAAAGTTTTCAGTTTTCAACTATGACAAATCTCAAAACTTTTATCGACCAATAATTTAAGATTAATATAGTATTTCTGAACTTCTAATAAATTAGAATAAATGTGTTTGAGATATTACTAATTTTTTTGATAGGCATAACTCCTTGCCTAGTTTCTTTATGGATTCTCCACAAACTTGAAGCAAGGATTACAGAAAGACTTAACTCAATCAGATTAGCTGTAAACTATAGAGAAATAACAGCTATATCTAGCCAACCAGAACAACAATATATTCAAGGTGTAGGATATATAGTAGGAGACATAACTTGTAAGTTTAATGCTAGGTCTTCTCAAGTCCGTTGTGCTGTTAATCCCCTTGGCCCATGTAAAGATTGTCGTGATTATCAGTCAATAGATATTGATTAATTGAAGTCATTTCCTAGTCTTTTGATGATTTTCATTTATTGTGAAGGTAGAGAACAGGTAACAGGAAATAGAAAATACCTCTAATTATAAGTTTTAAAGCAATAAATTTTGTCAACTACTTAAATTTTTTTTAGCATATCACTACTTATACACCACTACCAGTAATTTAATATCAAATTCCCACAAAGTAGTTACTTATAGATTTATTATTTATGCCTACAACCTAACACTTTATAAATCATATAAATTGTTAAAATTAAATATTTTTATTCTTTTTGTAGATATTTAGCGACAAATTAAAGTTTAAAGCCTCTCCTTGGCTATGTCACTGGCTGTCGCCAATATAAAAATTATTAATTATTGAACTTTTCTCTGGCTATAGCAATATTTTATGAAATTGGTATAACAGCCCAACAGATAGTACGATTCAAAATTTAGACTTGTGGAAATATTCTAATCCTAAAAATATAGCTGTCACAGTTCCACAAACACTTATGTCTCCCATCAAAACTCTCTGAATAACCTCAGAAACAGGTATTAAAACTACTTCAATTTCTTCTGTAATATCAAGATCTTGTTGTTGAGACTTAATAACATTTTCAGCAATAAATAAATGAATAGAATTAGTATCTTTAACCGGATTATCATATAAAGTTGCTAACTTAATTAATTTCTCAGCAACATATCCAGTTTCTTCAGTTAATTCTCTTGCTGCAGCAACTTCCCCAATTTCTGCTTTAGGGTTAAAAGATCCCGCAGGTAGCTCTAATAGAACTTCACTAACTCCATGTCTATATTGACGGACAAAGACAATTTCTTGTTGAACAGTTACAGGAAAAACAAGAGCAATATCTGGTCTAACATTAATAAAAAAATCATCTATAATTGTGCCATTCGGTAACTCAACTTCATCCTGTCTTACCTGACACCATTGATTATTAATTACTAACCTAGATTGTAAAAGATTCCATTTTTTCAACTCAGTCATAAATCAATAGATATGAGTAACCATTTAATCAACTCAACTAGACTAACTCAAGAGTTACAAAAAGTAACCTCAGACTTGCATCAAATTAACTCCTTTGCTGGACTACTTCGCTTTCTTGTATTAGGTTTTGCCTTCCTCATTTTAGTCATAATAGCCTGGTCAACATCCAATAACTATTTATTTTGGGGTACTAGCATTTTCGCGGGACTCTTGTATGCTTTCTGGCTAATTTGTACCCATGATATGACTCATCACACCTTAACTGGGTGGAGATGGTTTGACAGTATTATGCCTCGACTAATAAGTTGGCCGATGCTGTGGCCCTACAGTGTTTACGCTGTACTGCACCAACTACATCATGGATGGAATGGTAGTGACTTACGAGATCCAGAAAGGGTGCAGTGGACATGGCAAGAATATCAAAATTCTTATCCTCTTGTGCAATGGTATGTGCTTCATCAATGGAGTATTGATATTTTTCTGGCAGGAGGAGTGGGTTTAATTTTGAAAACTTTTATTCATGGTTGGCGCTACCGAAAGTTAGTTTCTCGTCTCCCCCAACAAATATTTCTAGATTTAGGAGGAATGGTATTAGTGCATGGAGTTATGCTAAGTTTTGCGATGATAAATGGGGCATTATTACGCTATTTACTGTTTTGGTTAATATTAGAAAGAGTAATTGGTATCGTGATGCAAACCCGTGACCATCTAGAACATTATGGACTTTGGAAAAAATCAGAAACTTATCAACTTACTCAACTTTATGCTGCTCGTAATCTTCAGGCAAGTTATTTTGTAGGATGGTTGATGGGAGGGTTAAATTATCATGCAGTTCATCATGCTTTTCCTGGGATTCCTTTCAATAATTTGCCAGAGGCTTTTCAGCGTATTCAAGGAGTTTTGAAGAGTCATAATTTACCTTTGATGAAAGTGGATGATGGTTATTGTCAGAAAACTTGTTTTTTGAGTATTCATCCTACTTTGATTTGTGAGGGTAAGTCTTCTGAGATTAGAGAATATGATCAAATCATTTTGACAATAAATAATGTTGTTTCTAATTAATATGTTTTCCTATTTTGATTCTAATTATTGGCTATAAATTAATCTACATTTGTATTGTGAAGAGTAAAAATAATTAGCCTAGGTAACAGGGAAAGACTTTGAAGTCGAAGGGCTACTTTTTATAGTTATATAAAATCTGGTTGTACCATTTATCAAAAACTTTTCTAGATTTTCTTTAGCCGGGAATTAGGGTCGGAGGGACGTTGGATGCAACGTCTGTACAGAGTAGTAAACATAAGAATAATTAACACGCTTGGCTAATTGCTGATAGCTAACTTCTGAATAATTACAATTATTCTAGCTAAATAAAAAACCCTAGAAACACTAATAAAATTACCGAATAATTAATAATTATGAATTAAATATCTTGGTTAAAAACCTCCCCTTGCAAGGAAAAAAAAGAAATAATATTTCCTGATATTCAATTCCCGTAGGGTTTTAACCAGAAGTAATTATCAATTATCAATTATCCATTATCCATTACTTAGTTCCTACTATCAATTAGAAATTTAACCACTGTATTACCATCTTTGGTGCGGGCAATAAAATCATTACCAATAAACCTAACATTAACAATCCTAAAAAGTCACGTTTATTATCTAGTTCACTAACATCATTAAGAGCAGGTTCATCAACAAGAGGCAGTAAAAATAAAAAGATTGCTAAAAATAAAAATTCCTTATTTATAAAAGCTAATAGTAATAACAAAAAACGGGAAATTTGACCAATAACCATGCCAGTGCGTTGACCAAACATGGCGTGTACTATATGACCTCCATCAAGTTGCCCAATAGGCATTAAATTATATGCGGTTACTACTAAACCTATGTAACCAGCTACTGCTACTGGATGTAAATCTATACCTTTGTTATAAGTTAATTCTGTACCTAATGCTAATTTACTTAATACAGCTAATAAAAAAGAAAAAGTCGGATTTAATGAATCTATAGATAATATTCCTGAATCTTCAGAAAGAGGCACAATACTAGAGTGAGATAAACCCCAAATTAATAGAGGTATTGTGACTACTAATCCGGCAATAGGGCCTGCTATACTAACATCAAATAAAGATTTACGATTAGGTACAGGACTTTGCATCCTAATAAATGCGCCAAAAGTTCCTAAGAAAAACGGTACTGGAATAAAATATGGTAAAGTTGTACGAATTTTGTATAATTGAGCTGTTATATAATGACCGAATTCATGGCATCCTAGAATCAAAATCAGAGCGATGGCATAAGGCAAACCTTGGATTAATAAATTAGGGTTATATTTTATGGCATCTTCAGAAATACCAGCTATTTCTCTCGCCCCTACTAATGTAGTAGTGAATAAAGTGATTAATAATAATCCTAAAGCCAACATTACAGGTTTTTTATATTCTTCAGACTCTTGAGTTTTATTATTACTACAACGTGGGTTAGGAACTAGAGCAAAGAAAGGTTTACCTTGAAAGCTATTTTGAAATACCACTAAGAAGCGATCGCCAAATTTTCCTTCTACATTTTCTCGTACTGTTTGATAAGCTTTTTCCGGGTTGGATCGTAACTGACCTCGACAAATAACTGCTTGAGCTCTATACTCTAAATTCCGCAGATAGTAGACTGTCCAAGGAAAACAATTTCGTAAGCCAGCTTCTTCTGTTTTGTCTATTGCTAGTTTTGGTGGAGTTTGGTTGATAATTTGAGTAGGGTCAATTTCTGGTTTACTCTGGGAGTTACTATTTTCTATTTTTGATTTATCTGATTTACTTGGAGCATAACGTCCCTGCTGTACCAATAACCAGTATAGGTAAGGACAAAAAATAAAAGGGATGATAATTAATCCAGGAGGTAGTTGTTTTTGACCATAGATTAATAACCAACTCGTCCAGATTAAAGCAGGTGTCATCATTACTAGCCATAATATCCAAATAGGAGTTCTAGTAATTTTACTTACACTACGCTGCAATATAAAGTATGTAATCAACCCTAATAAAATTAATAAAAAGAGCATAATAGTTTACTGAATTCTGTCTATTTCTAATTAAGTAAGAATACTGCCTTGACACAACAGCCTTTTGTCTCCAAACCTCCCCAGTTTGTCCTAGAAAATATTTTTGCTTTTTCCCCAAATCGGGATATTTTAGGAGGAACTTCTTATTTTATTGTAGAGAATCAGATCAACATTCTGATTGATTGTCCTGCCGATAATGAAACAAATCTAAAGTTTCTCATGGAACACGGAGGAGTAAAGTGGTTGTATATTACCCATCGTACTGCTATTGGCAAAGCAAAGGAAATTCAAGCAGCCTTCAAATGTGAGATTCTGATTCAAGAAGAAGAAGCTTATTTGTTGCCTGGGCTAAAAGTAACGACTTTTGAGCATGAGTTTAATTTGAGTCCACATACTAATGTTCTCTGGACTCCTGGACATTCTCCAGGTTCATCTTGTCTATACTATTCGGGGAATGGAGGTGTATTATTTACAGGTCGTCATTTGTTACCGAATAGTCAGGGGGAACCTGTTCCGTTGCGTATTGCTAAGACTTTTCATTGGCCTAGACAGGTTCAAAGTGTTAAATTTTTGATTGAGCGATTTTCTTCAGAAAATTTACAGTATATTTGTCCTGGTGCTAATACTGGTGCTTTGAGAGGTAAGCGAGTAATTGACTCAGCTTATGATAAGTTAGCATCTTTGAATTTAGATACTTACTCTCAAGTTAAATCATTGTTTTGACTGTCTTGAGGATACGTCACACCTTATGGAAAGTCACAGATAAATTTTTTTGAAGATAAAACTGATATTCTCAGGCATCAAGATAATAATTTTATTACTTAAATAATTGAGACAGGCTGAGGTTTAACCTATTTAAGTTTTGCTTTTGAAGTTCTGGATTTTTTTTAATTAACGAAAAAACTTTTCTTTATATTAATCATAATACTTTTTCCCCAGACTCTGGATATCCAAAAATTATAAGATATTTTGGTGGTCTTAGTCCTTATTTGATTTTGATGAATTGACCCGGCTATTATGGGAGCTATACTTTAAGCAAAATAATCTACCATGGATATTTTTTGTCAAAATGAGGGCTAGGTTAACTTAATAATATTAATTCTGACATAAATTGCTGCGACGCTTCAATTTGAAAATGAAATTTTTTTGAGGACTTGGTTCCCTCAGTTGGTAAAATAATACTTAAGTATCTAAGAACTAAAAATTACAATAGCCTATGGCAACTGTTACTACTTATCCTAATGCCCCAGATTTATCTGCTGATGATTATTTGGTTATTGGTTTAGCAACCTGCTTTGTTAAAGAAGATGGGGAAGTCTCTCAAGTAAAAATTGTTGAACCAATACCCTCAGCAGCTCTTGAAGCTATTGTTAAAGGAATACCTACTTCCTATCAGATAGCTTGTGGAACAACTTTGGGCAAAGTATTATCTGGAGAGACACCCCTACTACCTACAGATTTTCCTCCAGAATCTCAATTTTCTGATAATTTTGCTGAGAGAGCGATCGCTGCTACTCGCACATATAAAATTCATCCTGAAGTTAAATCTTTGGTTCCTCTAGGAAGTCGTCGTGATGATTTAAACTATTCTCTGGAACGTAAGAGAATATTAAATGCAGAAAATATTGTTAGTTCAGAAGACAATGTGAAGCAACACGAATATACTCACAAAGTTCTTTAATAGTAAAAGTATTCAGCTATCAGCTATTAGGTATTGCTTTTAGTTTTAGGTCAAGACTTTATTGATTAAGTGAGAACTAAATCTTACTACAAAAGTCGGCTTTAAAGTATATTATTTATTTTAACCTTTTACTTAAGGTTGGGGTATTATTGCTGATAGCTTACAGCTAATAACTAGCAAAAATTACAGTTATCTAAGATTAGGTATTTAATCGTGCTAAAACTTTATGGTGGTGCTCGTAGTCGGGCATCAATTGTTCATTGGTATCTTGAAGAAATAGAAGCTACTTATGAATTTATTACTCTTGATATGCAGTCAGAAGAACATCTCAAACCAGATTTTTTAGAGATTAATCCGACGGGAAAAGTACCTGCTATTGTGGATGGAGAATTTAAGCTTTGGGAATCAGGTGCTATTTTGTTGTACATTGCAGAAAAATATGGCAAAATGCCTGATTCTCTAGAAAAGAAAGCCGAAATTTTTCAGTGGGTATTGTTTGCCAATGCGACTCTCGGACCAGGAATTTTTGTAGAAGCAAGTCGGGAAAAAGAAACTCCCCGTTTATTAACTCCATTGAATAAAATTTTTGAGAATCAACCTTATTTAATGGGTGAAGAATTAAACGTTGCAGATATAGCAGTAGGTTCAATTTTAGCTTACGTTCCTATGATGTTAAAGCTAGATTTAAGTTCCTATGCTAGTGTTTTGGAATATATTAAACAGATTTCTGAAAGACCTGCTTTTCAAAAGACAATTGCTAATCGTTCTTAATATGTAAGCATTCAGCAGTCAGTTTTTAGTTATTATTTATTAGCTTCAAGCTAAGAGAGTATTGAGATAATGAGGGGCAATTAAATATATAGAGAAAAGCAAGTTTGCTAATCATAGCAATCATCAGGCTATCTTAAAATTTCAAAATCAAGAATTGTCTGGATAGACTTTCTAAATTTGTCGTTCATTTTTCTTGCTGAATGCTTATACTAATTCTCTAAATTAGCTATATTCAATAATTCAACAATATATTTTCAAACTGTCAATCAAGGTCTCTAGCAACTCAAAAATTTCTATTCTTGTACTTCTGACATCGACTTTTATGATGACGAGCAATCGATACTAATTATCAATTTATTTTTGAGAATTAATATTACTTTAAAGCAAGCAGAATAAATCACACAACAATCAACCAAAATAGACAATCTAAAAATAATTGATTTCTCTAGATTAAAAAGTTAGGGTACTCCTAAATATGCAAGGAGATCGATTGGTTTATCCCTTTAATTTTCAGAAAGTAGGTAGCAAAAATAATTACTTGTTTAGCATTAGTAAACTTAGTAGCTATCAGCTTCCAAATTATTATCAGCATATTGCTAATAATTTACAATGGAAGTTAATAGCTATATTTGGAGATTTGATTTTTATCTGAAACCTACTGCTGCTTGCCATACAAAAGCTAGCAACAAGAAGAAAACAGGAATTACTGGTAAAACATCAACTAACGGATCAAAAACTGAGTAAGCTTCTGGCAATTTTGCCAATAGCATTGCTAATTCCATGAAATCAACCTACCTTTTTTACACAAAATTTTTATAATATTAGTATATCTTAACATGATCCATTAACATCAAAATTCATCTCTTCAAATCTAAATCTCAACTAATGGGAATATTGGCCTTGCTGAATACAGTAATGAATCTTTGAGGGACAGAAACATCTCAAAACGTGAGGTAGTGAATTCATACCCAACTATCATGTTTGAGCATTTCTACCAAGGGATTAGCAAAAAAATAATGTACCAGTGTCTAGCTTTCTCGGTGGGCAAAATATTCTTTCGAGATTTTTCATTAGTTTATCTCTTGGTTTTGCTCACCCTTACTTTGGTACTTTAATTTAGACGCAAGTACCCAACTAGGAATAACACAAAGTCTTGGGATTTAGTCAAGCTAGAATGTTTACCATTGATTTGATGAAATATCAAATATAAAAGGAATGTCTAAGCAAGAACCAAATGAGTGGTTGAAGTGAATCTGCTCAAGTCAAAATTTTGATGAATTATACGAAAGGTATGATTAACGAATACTGCAATCCTTGTGAGATTATTCATAACGATCGTAAAATAGAGGCAATACCCTTGGAAGAGGTGGAGCATTTCATTTCTCCATAGATGGGATAAATTACTAAGCATTTAATACTTCTGTTGGCTTGGGGACTCTCTGCGAAACCCTTGAAGGGTAGGTGGGTACTCTCAACTACAAAACCATGCGTTATCAAGCTCATCAGTATCTAATGAAATTTTTAACCAAAGAATTGCGCTTGAGCGATCGTCGCGAACTTCTTCAAGAAATATTGAACAATTCCATCCCTATCACTAAGTCAAGATGTGGTACTTATCTTCTGTACTGTAACTGGCTCGAGAAACGGTTATCTTGAACAAATCAGGGATGTCTGCAAGATTTATCCCCTCAATTTGTATGGACAAACTTGAAGTTCCATTCAGCTTGCAACTGGTGCCTCCCTGTTGTGCTGTTTTTGATATGTATCTTAACAGGGAAATTTCCCACAGTGGTTTCCTAAAACAAGAGGATATTAGCCTAGATAGCTTCCTAGCCAATCGTTTTGGTTGTTACTATACCGATAAATGTAGAAATCTAGTAAGTCCTAAAATGTAATTTTCTTCTATATATAAATTTTTACCTTTATAAGGTATACAGGAATCCTGTTTGATTTGTGTGAACAAAAAATTCAATCCTAGTCCATTTTCAACTCTCAAGTCAAACGGGATTATTACAGGGATGAAAAATTTAAGGAAGGTATCTAGACAATTTTAGTAAATTTAATATTTCTTTTATTTATCTTATTCAATCTTAATTTATAAACCTGTATTTTGATTGCTCTTCTTGAGAGACTCTGAGCAAATAGGAATTAAAATCCAAGCAAATACCAAAATTAAAGCAACTATACCAAATTGTGCAACCCAGCTTACTAATTTTTCGAGAGGTACAACTTGTCCGATAAAAAAAGATAAACTTACCATTGTCAATGCCCAAATAGTTGCTCCAGCAAAATTACATAATAAGAATTTCCAGTAAGGCATTTGAGCAATTCCAGCTAAAGGTCCAGCAAAAATTCGTAATAAAGTGATAAACCTACCAAAGAATACTGCTTTAGCTGCATTTTTACTGAACTGATTTTTCACATCTATCAATTTTGTTTCTTTAATCCGGAATATTCTACCTAACTGCAACATAAATGGCCAACCGCCATACTTGCCAATCCAATATCCACAACTATCCCCGAATATAGCTCCCATAATTGCAGAACCTAACACATACCAATACATTAGCTTTCCACTACCAGCCAGAAATCCACCTACAAGTGTTATGGTTTCTCCAGGTAAGGGAATACCTGCATTTTCTAAGGCTATTCCTAAGAAAACTGCTAAATAACCATATTTATGGGCTATGAACTGAATTGTTTCTAATGATACAAATTCTAAGGACATTAGACGCTAACCTCTACCTTTAAGCTTACTTAATAAAATTTATCATTTTTTTATATTTTACCGTCAGGTAGTTTAAGATCGAGGGAACTTCTTTATTACTTGGATCATCTTAAATATTGGGAAAGGGATAAAGGAGATAGGAAGTATTTTTCAACCTCTTTCCTGTATTGCCTCTAATTACCTTCTAATTTCTACTAAAAAATTTATAGAGTTTTTGATTAAAAATAGGCTATAACCATCTCCTTTGTAAGTTATAAATAATCAAGCATACTGATTTTATTTAGGGTTTGCTGATTAAATATCAAAGTATTGATAAATAGGAGTGTCAGGCTTTTTGAGTTGTGAAAAAGTACCAGATTTTAGCCTGATCAAGCTAAAAAAGTGAGTATCTTGGGTTTGGTAGGGGCACCCAAGTTAAGAGATGATTTTTCCTTTGTAAGTCTTCTAAAACTCCTGATTCCTCTTGAGTTTTCACTACTCCCTACTCCCTGCCTTAGCAAAAAGACTTTTAAGCGCAAGCCCTATTTATATAGTCTAAAATTTATGAAAAGATCAAAGTATTGGCAGAGATAGTAGATAGGTTTTATATAGAAATTTTCCTACTACTTAGGTACAAAATTATAGGTTTTATAACAATAAAAAAAATGTTACTAATAAAAAAGAGGAATTAAAGGATTTTGCATTATATGGATATTTGAGCAAAAAGGGATGTTCATACTAATAACTAATAAATGATATTTAAACTATCTTATTGTCACTCCTAAACTCTAGCGAAAAAATCCAAATATTTATAGAAAAAATTTATCAAATTGTTATTAGGAAACAGATAACAGACAATAAAGATTACAAGTTTTTCTTACTAGCCTGAGAAACATTATATTAAGAAAAAAATAGCTCCGTCCTGATTTTTTTTATACATACAAAGGATTAATTGCATAGTATAAAAAATCAACTGTGTATAATGAAGGGCAAACTTTATCAAATTCACACTTTGTGGTTTTAATTCTCATTTTCACAAAATATTAGGAAATTTATGTCTCTAAATTTAGTATAATTTCCGGAATCGAATCAAAGTTTTTTGATTTTTGATAATTAGGCTATAGAAATTACTCTCCATAGCACCCATTTTTTTTAGAGTAAACTAAAAAAACTAAACTTCTTCTTTTTAATTAATGGTGATACCTATGAAAAATGTTGATCTCAAAAAACATATTATTTTAATTCCACACCACCGCTTAGACTTGGTTGAAGCGAATGCTATGAAGCAGAAATTTATATCTCTTCTAGAAAAACAATGCAATCTTTGGATTATTGATATGGCAAATGTTGAATTTATCGATAGTTCTGGTTTAAGTGCATTAGTTATTGGTTTAAAAACAGCTCGTGAACATGGTTATCGCTTAGTGATTTGTAATTTGAATCCTACAGTTAAGCTGACTTTTGAGATTACTCAATTAGATAGAGTCTTTCAAATTTTCAATAACCTTGATGAAATTTTTTCGGACTCTGATTTAAAATTAGCTGTAGCTTAGTTTATTATTAATTATATAATCGGCTCAGATGCTAACTTCAATAGCAATTGAGCTGATTTTATGACTTGCAATTAATAACTATTTCCTAGAAATTCAAAATTATCAAAATACTATTTTTGAGGCTGAAGTTTATACTTATGCTGATATAAAAATTAGTATTAATTTCAAAGCATATTTGCTAAAATTAAGCTTATCACTTAATTAGATTCCATTCAGCTTTTGAGTATATTCAAATAACTACTAAAGTTAGCTGATGACTAACTTCATCTATAACTTTTAATTCTTCTTGGACACTAATTTATCCTTGAGTTTAATCATTAGTTAGTTAATAACTCATAAGCTAATAGCTGACGGCTGAATGCTTACAAATTAAGCATTACCAAATGTAGGCATTTCTACAGAAGAACTAGATTGACCAGAACCAAAAGCAGGTAAGTCAAGACCATTAGCTCGACGGTTTCTAACTGCTAGACGATAACTAACACTCTGTAGCTCTGCATGAAGTTGACGGTTTTCTTTCTGTAACATTTCAACTTTTTCGAGCACTTCTGCAAGTCGCTCAGAAAATTTCTGACGATAAACTTCTGGTAGTTCTTGTACTACTTGTTCTAACATTTGGGAGCGATCTGTTAATTCTTGTACAGAATGACGCAAATTATATATTTCTGCATCTCGTTCAGAAATTTGTTGTTGATAAAAAGTTACTTGTTGTTCAACTTCGTTTAGCTGTTCTTTTACACTTTGCATTTGAGACTGGTAACGTTCCGGTACATTAGATGTTGGTACGATACTTGTATTGCCCTTAACTAAGCGAAAAAGTTCTTGAGACAATTGTTGGATTAATTGGTCTCGCATTTGTAATTCTTCGTTAAGACGAGACACTTCAACTTGGAGTTGTTGCGAATTTAACTTTTGGATCTGATTCACTGTAGTTTTGCTCCTTATTATTCAGTAGTTCGTTGATTTTATTTAAAAATACTATAGACTGTATGAACTAAATAGAATTATAAATTATGAAAAGTGGGGAGAATTCTCCCCTGGTTCCTAAGATTACTTTGATTTTTGAGCTGGGCAAAAACATCTAAAAATTCTGGAAGTCTTTGAAATTAAGTTTGATAGTATTTGGTCGCTATAAACACTCAAAAACATCATATCTAAGACCAGTCAGCAGTGTCAAAGTAAGATGCCTTTGCCCTGGATTTTCGAGTTAAGCAAAAACTCTTAAACCTTAAGATATTGCTATTCTACTGATGCTGCTACTGGTTCTGATGGATTTTGAGTATCTGTTTTGGTGACTTTGGGTATTTCCTGTTTAATTGTTAAGTAACGAATAACTTCTTCACTTAAACGCATTGCCCTTTCTAAAACTGCTATTTGAGTAGGAGGACCTTGATAGTTCATCTGGATATATGTACCTTCACGATGATCCTTTATCTCATAAGCTAAACGACGTTTACCACGATGTTGAATTTCTAGCTCATAAGCTCCCTGTTCCTGCAACATCTCTTTATATTTTGTAATTGCCTGCTCTACTTGTTCTTCAGTCAGATCCGGACGCAGGATATACATTGTTTCATACATGAATGGTCTCATAGAAATAACCTCCTTTTGGACAATATGGCTTCTACTAAAACTTATAATTAGAAGAAGCAAGGATCTTCTATCATACAAAATTTTTGCTAAACATCCTAGTGCTAATTTTAAAAATCTTTAGCGGACTTGCATATAAACAGCATCAGAAATAGTTGGTATTTCTGCGTAACGCCCCATTGCTGACTGAACTACTGTATAGATACATGAACCTAAAATTCCTAGGAATATCATATTAGAAAGAGTTTCCATAATAAATCCTCCTAAACTACCCCCTAGTATTGATAAAATTAGACCACACAAAATCAAAACAATGTCTAACAGAATTGCCTGCATCGTATTAAAACGAATAAAGTGAGATATATTATTATTTCTCACTACCAGTAAAAACAGAGCAAAGAAAACTATGAAGCCAAGGAAAGGTATACCTCGGTAAATTTGTAACAAAGGTCCAAGAGGAATTAAAATTAGTTGTAAAGGAGGAAACTGTTGAAATAAGTATCTTCCATACACTAATCCATCTAGTAAGGGTAAGAGGTAGGGTAAACAAGCAAAAATTCGGTCTTGAATTGTTGTGGAACCACGCCAAGTCATTATAAAATACTCCTGAATTTAGTAAGATATAAACAGATATAAATTCAGGATAGCGCATTGACATATATAGAATCCCTCAAGTCAATGGATTCTCCTAGACTCTAGTATCAGAGATTAATGATTATTTCAGAGCGCTTAACTAACTATGCGCTAGCAAAAGTTAGCCAGAAACAGGGCTTTACTAAGTCGTTTAGGTAGTTAGCCTAAGTTTTCGGATGCCCAACCATAATGTAATGGTTAATAAAATTTTTGAATCGTGATAGTTTGTTAATTTTCCTAGCTTACTTTCTCCCAGTATTCGCAACTGACATACATAAGCCCACTAATCAGCATTAAAACATCTTTATTTATATACCCATAATGGGGAGTCTAACTCAAAGGTTTCGTGCTTTTTATTCGGACTTTTTATTTGATAGCAAGAGTTGTCCTAAAAAACTAAGGCTTTAAAACAAAATTATCGGTAACTTAGATAACTTTCATTCGATGAGAATGATATTTGCCACTCTGCAAAAATTCCAAATTTTAATTAATCAAATCAAAAGTAATTATTCTATACTTGCGATACGAAAACCCATTTCACATTCATAAAGTAATTATTCTATACTTGCGATACGAAAACCCATTTCACATTCATACTGATCTGGTTGAGTATCTGCTAATTTAGGAACTGGATGACCACAACGTAGTTGACCACCTTTCCATCGGGGTTGACCACTTTGATTAGCTAATAAACAACCTTGACAAACTCGTTGAGGATCAACAAGCTCATTTTCCATTAAGATAACTAACATAATTACACCTCCAGGGATATCCCATCTGGTGTTTATATTTTAAGCTACGATTATAGTATATAAGAGCAAATTGCTACAGAATTTAATATTTATCAAATATCCTAGAGTCAAAATTTAGAAAAATTTCTATTAATTTCTACTGATTAAAAATGATTAAAAAAAATTTCTGATGGTTAATTATTTATTCCCACACAAGAGACCAAATTTAATTAAGCCTCGTTCATATCCACGACTCATTAACTCTAGGGAAAGAGCAGCTTGAATTGTTGTCCAACCACTGAATAGTAAACTAACAAGAACTTTAGGGTCAAAAGCTGATTCAATCACTACATCCCAGAAAGGAGCAACAGCAGTTGACCAGTCAGCAGTACAGATATTTTGAAAACCGATATCTTGGGCGATCGCTTCATACTCTGGCAAAGAAATAACATAAGGTAAGGCATAAACCCGATAAATATCACCTAAGTGTCTTCGTTCATCATCAGTAAGTTGTCCATCAAGCCCATCTACTGGACGATGACACCAAGTAGCCATAATTATTGTGCCACCAGGCTTTAGGACTCGATGGCATTCTTGCAAAAATTTTTGTTTGTTGGGCATATGTTCTCCACTTTCGAGAGACCAAACCAAGTCATAAGACTCATCAGCAAAGGGCATCTCTAAGGCATTGGCCACTATGAAATTAGTCTGTTGACTTAAGTTGGCTAACTCAGACCGTTCCTTGGCTCTTTTGGCCTGCACAGGAGAAAGGGTGATGCCAGTAGCACTGGCATTAAACTTTTCGGCTAAGTAGAGTGTACTACCACCGATACCACAACCTAAATCAAGGATTGAGGTAGGAGGCCACAAACTTGATGCTTCATTTCGTGCTCCCCAGTGAAGTAGTTCCTCAATCATATCTATTTGAGCTTGTCGCCTGTTTTTTTTCTGTTTACCATCTAGCCCATAGTAGCCGTGGTGCATATGTTCGCCCCATACTTGTTCCCACAAACTAGAGGAAGCATCATAGAATTGTTGAATTTGTTCAATTAGGGTTGAGGTCATTTCAGTTATCAATTATCAATTATCAATATCTCCAGCAATAGGGAGACTTAAAAACCGGAATTTTATTTTTAATTTACCTTGTAGAATGAAAGCTGATAGTGCAGCCAAGGGGAGGCTTTATACCTTATTTCATGCTCATAATTATAGATTAATTAGGGGTGGCTGATTAAATCTCAAAGCATTGAAAAATAAAGGTTTGAGCTTTTTTAAGTCTGGAAAAAGTACAAGGTTTCCTTCTAAAAAGCTCAAAAAGTGAGGATTTTGGGTTGACTATTGGCTGAAAAATCAAGAGATAATTCTGACTCCTGCCTTCTCTAAATTCCCCATTCCTCCTGTCTCCCATCTTCTGTCTCCTGACTCCTACTCTTACTCATAAGACTTTTGAGCGCAAACCCTAATTAAGGTTCTAAATTTATGAGTTGGACTTATACAATTTCTTTATAACAATTTCCTTTGCATAAGTCCTATTTATTTTATTAGACTATTATATCTTTAGTAAAAATATAAAAAATTCAAGGTTATTGTTCCTTCAACAACTCACTAAAAATATAAACATACATACTAAAAAATTGCAATGACTGTAGCTCGAACTATTTGTCAAGGTTTTATAGTTGTTATTGGTATTGGAACTATATTACTAATGTTACCTATCTCTATGAGTGATGGGAATTGGAGTCATCCTGTAACTGCTTTATTCACAGCAACTTCTGCCGTTTGTGTAACTGGACTGTCAGTCGTGAATGTAGGAGAATATTATTCATTTTGGGGGCAGTTTTTCCTATTATTATTAGTTCAAATTGGAGCTTTTGGTTATATGACTGCTACAACTATTCTTTTGTTGTTGCTGGGTCGTAAATTTAGTCTAAAAGAAAAAGTCGCTCTTCAGCAATCTTTAGAACAGGTCGGATTAGCAGGTGTGGAAGGTTTAATCAAGTCAATTTTAGCGACAACAATTGTGTTTGAATTGACTGGTATTTTGTTATTATTATTAGTTTTTGTGCCAATTCATGGTATTCAAGAAGGTTTTTGGTATTCTATTTTTCATAGCGTTAATGCTTTTAACAATGCTGGTTTTAGTTTGTATTCGGATGGGTTTGTTCAATATGTTAAGTCTCCGTTGCTAAATTTTGTAATTACAGGCTTGATTATATTTGGTGGGTTGGGCTATCAAGTTATTATGGAAATGTTTTTATGGCTTAAAAGACGTTGGCAAGGAAAACAACCATGTCACACTTTTTCTCTACATTTTAAAGTAGTGACTAATACTACTATTTTTCTATTAATAGTTGGTTTAATTGCTTTTTTTATTGCCGAATTTAATAATTCTAATACTCTAGAAAATTTAAACCTAGGAGAAAAATTAATTGCTGCTTGGTTTCAATCTGTTACTACTAGAACTGCTGGTTTTAACACTATTGATATTGGCAATTTGACTGATGCTGGTTTATTTATCACTATTGCTTTAATGTTTATTGGTGCTAGTCCTGGAAGCACTGGAGGAGGGATTAAAACTACAACTTTTAGAATATTATTCAACAGTACAAAAGCAGCTCTAGAAGGTAGGGATGAAGTATTATGTTATCAGCGAAAGATTCCAATTATAGTTATTATTAAAGCTATTGGTATAGTTTTTGCATCAACTATATTGGTGGCTGTTGCTACTACTGTAATTGTATTTACTGACCAAAAATTGGAATTAACTCAGATTTTCTTTGAGGTTGTATCTGCTTTTGCTACGGTTGGTTTATCTAAAGGTGTTACTTCTAATTTTACAATTCCCGGACAATTAGTTTTAATTGCAACAATGTATATAGGTAGAGTAGGTGTATTATTGTTGGTTTCAACTGTTTTTGCTGAAAAAAAGCCTAGTGTAGTTGAATATCCAGAGGAAAATTTATTTGTATAATTATTTGTATTTTGCGTTGTATAATCCATTGAATGAGATTAGAAATGATCAATTCTTTAACTGATAATATTTCCCCACATTTGTTGAGAATAGCAAACAGGGAAGATCAAAGAGATAAAAGGAACAGAAATTGATACATTTGATAAATGTTACAGAATAGAGTTCATTAATTGATAATTGATAATTACCTCTGGTTAAAACCGAGAGGATTGAATATAAGGAAATATTATTTCTTCTCAAGGGGAGATTGGATATGGCGTTTAGCTAGCGCACAACTTCGTTAACGGCTAAAAGCCGACATGAAAAGCGGAGCGGCTCTGTTAAGAGCGGGAAACCTCGCCATCTCTGGACCGCTTTTTTCCTCTTAAAAGAGCAGGCTTTAAACCTGAATTATTTAATTAATAATTAATAATTAATAATTATTCAGTAAAAGCCAATAAAATTCTTGGATATCCAACGATTTTCTTTGACTGTAAACTTCAATATTAAGTTGATTAACAGTATCATAAATTACAGCAATCACCACTTAAAACTTTTTCAATTATTCCATAAATCTGCAATGGGATTATTTCACTTATTGATGCTTAAGCCAAAACTAAAACAAAATTAGGGCTACCTAAATTTTCTAAATTCACTTGTTCAAAACTTTTCTTTGATTGGTAGAATCTGAAAATAGATATTTGGAGGCAGCGTTGTCTTGGCTATTAAATCAAATATAACGCTGAATTTATAGTGAAATTATCATCTTTGAATTTTTGGCAAAATTTGCGCCCGGAAAATAAACAATTTGCTGTAATTGGTTTAGGCAGATTTGGTAGAGCTGTTTGTGAAACATTACACAATTTAGGTTATGAAGTCTTAGCTATTGATAGAGAAGAAAAAATGGTAAATCAGGCTCTAACTGATGAAATTTCTTCTCATGCTTTTAAATTAGATTCAACAGAAATTAATGCGATTAAACAGGCTGGTATTTTAGACTTTGACACAGTAATTGTCGCAATTGGTAATTATTTGGCAG
This sequence comes from Dapis purpurea BLCC-M126, assembly GCF_050015975.1. Classification (NCBI taxonomy): domain Bacteria; kingdom Bacillati; phylum Cyanobacteriota; class Cyanophyceae; order Oscillatoriales; family Microcoleaceae; genus Dapis; species Dapis purpurea. The sequence goes on from NZ_JBNHER010000260.1 coordinate 53,134, forward strand.
AAAGTATTACTACTACTCTTAATCTCAAAGAAGCAGGAGTAAAGTTTGTGGTAGCTAAAGCTTCTTCTAAAACTCATAAGAAACTGTTAGAAAAAGTTGGAGCAGATTATGTAGTTTTTCCTGAAAGAGAAATGGGTTTGGAATTAGCACGATTACTAACTAAACCCAGAATAATTGAGAAATTTGACATCGACCCAGATCATAGTATTGTAGAAATTATTGTACCGGATAAATTTGATGGTAAAACTATTGCTGATTTAGAAATACGGAATAAATATGGTTTAAATTTATTGGCAGTTAGTGCTCAGGGTGAAAAATTTACAATTAATCCCAAGCCAACTACAATTTTACAAAAAGGAATAGCAATAATTGTGCTTGGCTCTAATCAAGATATTAATCGTTTGCCAAAGTAATAGGAAAATGATAAAAATTTATAGATATTTTTGATAAGGTAAATTTAAAAAATGCTTACGGTAAGAGAAAGATAAAAATAGGATTGAATTCATAACTGAAATATAGCTACTTCTATGTAGTGCTTTGGCAACAAAAAAACTACCTTAGGGATAGCCATAGATTTACAGCAGATTCGGTAATTAATATGATAAAACTAACAGGGTAAATATTTTTTTTCCTTTCTTCCTACTGATATCCCCTACCTATTTTCTGCTGCCTAATACCATATATATTTGTACTTCATCAAGTAAGAAACTCCTGTAATATTTACGGCTTATTGAAAAAGTATTATTGGGTGAGGGTAGGAAATGGGGAATAAGCTGCGTGGCAAAAATCTGATTATTAATTTTTCTACATTTTTTCCTCAACTTACTAGGAAAATTTCATATTTTTGAGCTTGATTTAATCCTATATCTGTCACTTTTTTATAATTCCATAGCAATTAAATATCTGATATCTATCTGTTATAAATTTATTCAGCTAGCCCAATTTAGTCTATAAACAATCAAGGGAAAAATAATTTAAGGTAATTATGGGAGAATTTTCTGGTTATCAAGAGGCAAAATTTACAACTAATTTGGTGCAAAAATATTTGCCGTGGCTTTATAGTTTTTGGAAGTTTGCTCGTCCACATACAATTATTGGTACAACATTAAGTGTGCTGGCTTTATATCTAATTGCCATAGGCGATCGCTCGGATTTTTTTAATCAATCTTCGTTTATATATAGTTTAATTCTATTATTGGTAACTTGGATAAGTTGTCTATGTGGAAATGTTTATATAGTAGGATTAAATCAGTTAGAGGATGTGGAAATAGATAAAATTAATAAACCTTATCTGCCTATAGCTGCTGGTGAATTTTCTCGCTTTTCTGGTCAAATGATTGTGGCAATAATGGGTGTTTTGGCTTTAAGTTTAGCTCTGATTAGCGGACCGTTTTTATTATGTACAGTTGGAATAAGTTTGGCAATTGGTACAGCTTATTCTTTGCCTCCTATCCGATTAAAAAGATTTCCTGTTTTGGCAGCGTTATGTATTTTTACTGTGCGGGGAGTAATTGTCAATTTAGGCATATTTTTAAGTTTTTTTTGGGGATGGGAAAAATTTGAAGAAGTCTCAGGAAGTTTAAATAAATGGATGGGAGAAATAGGTGAAATAATTTTACTCAAAAAAAGCTTGATAATTCCAGAAATTCCTCCGACAGTATGGGCGCTAACTTTGTTTGTGATAGTCTTCACTTTTGCCATTGCCATTTTTAAGGATATTCCAGATATTGAAGGAGACCGTCAATATAATATCAATACATTTACGATTAAGTTAGGAGCATTTGCTGTATTTAATTTGGCAAGATGGGTATTAACAATTTGCTATATCGGTATGATTATATTTGGTGTAACTTGGTCGGCAAATATTAATCTAATTTTTTTGCTAATAACTCATTTATTTGCTTTGGGTATAATGTGGTGGTTTAGTCAAAAAGTAGACCTACAAGATAAAAAGGCGATCGCTGATTTTTATCAATTTATTTGGAAATTATTTTACCTAGAATATCTAGTTTTTCCCATAGCTTGCCTTTTATCGTAGTCATAGTGAAGATAAAAATTTAGGAGTTTATCTAACCATAAATTTATGCCATTAAGAGCTATCTTAAATAATCAAGAATTATTAGCCCCACTACTATCTGATAAGCAATGGAAAGAATTAAAACGAAAAAAAGTTCAAGTTGTTTTATCTTGTTGTAAAGCAGTAGGATATCTAAGAAACTCAAAATTGAAAACTAAGCATTTTGTTCATAATAATAAAAATTAATATATAGCAATCCTAAATAGGTTGTGACAAATTAAAAAGTAAATAAAAAAGTTGAAACTCTTACCTGTTGCCTGTTGCCTGTTCCCTGTTCCCTAAAAAGCAGTAAGATTTTTGCCACGAATAAAATAGGATTGCTATATATCATATGTTATTGTGATGGAAATTGAATTGACCTAAACTATGTGAATTGCTATACTCATTATGTAAACAAAAAGAAAATAACACAAAAAAGTTTTTATGTGCGGCATAGTAGCATTGTTATCAAATGATTATCTAATTTCCGAGTCATCTTTTGAGGTTAGCTCAAAAGAGACTGGTTCCCAAGAGGTTGATTCCAAAGAGGTTTGCTCCAAAAAAGTTGCCTCCAAAGAAGCTCTAACAATTACCAGATAATTTTATGATCAGTTAGTTTAGTTATATTGGCATCATCTCAAATTACAGTCTTTGGCTTGATATGAGATGATGCCAATTTGATGAGTTTTATTCTTTTTTGGTAATAGATAATGGTTCAAAAGGTGAATCATAACAGAAAGAACTAACTCTTGGATGGAGAAATTTAAAAGCTTGGCCAAAAACTTTGAAAGAACCCTGGAAAATGCTACTGCCAAGATTAATCATTTTTTGACTCGACTAATGCTCAAGATATTAGCTTTGGCTAACTCTAATGACAGCTATATCACCAAAGTTTTTAAAGATACCAAATTAGTTCTATAATTAGGTAGAGCATTAATCCTATCTGATCAAACGATGAATCACACAGAATTAACACAAAAAGATAAGATTATTCTCTCAGTCATTATTCCCTGTTTTAACCATGGTCAGTACCTATTAGAAGCCATAGCAAGTGTAGAAGCTTGCACAGAAAATTTCTACGAAATAATTATTATTAATGATGGTTCGACTGACCCTTTGACTTTAGAGGTGATAAATTCCTTAAAACAGAAGAATTATCTTGTACTTGAGCAGCCAAATCAGGGACAAGCCAAAGCTCGGAACACCGGAATTAAAGCAGCTAAAGGTCATTATATTTTACCGCTGGATTCTGATAATAAAATCAGAAAAGAAATGATAATTAAAGGAGTTGAAATTTTAGAAAGTAACCCAGAAGTAGGAGTTGTATATGGTGATATAAAATTTTTTAATAATGATGGAAAAGTTTATAAGTTTCGTGTTCCGAACGGCTACGGTGTTGCCCAATATATTAATGAAAAAGAATGGATATGGAGGCTGCCAGATTTTCACTTGTACCGTATGGTTATTATGTATTATTTAGATGCTTGTGCCGTATTCCGGAAATCAGCTTGGCAAGAATGTGAAGGATATGAGACGAAAATACCCGTTAATGGTTTTGAAGATTGGGAACTGTGGTTAAATATAGCTCAGAGAGGATGGAAATTTCATCATATACCTGAAGTGCTACATGATTATCGCTTCATCTATGACCCGGCACAGAAGGAATGGCACGTTCGTGAAAAGCAAAAATTAGCCAAGAAGTATATCCAAGAAAAACATCGCGATCTCTTTTTAAAAGCAGCAGTATGGATAAAATCTATGACAGCAACCTCAGTAGACATCTCCAAAAATTTGTAAAGTCTTTCATCACAAGATAAAACGTCGATCGCTGATTTTTATCAGTTTATTTGGAAATTATTTTACCTAGAATATCTAGTTTTTCCTATCGCTTGCCTTTTGTAAGTTATAAAGTCAAAAGTCAAAAGTCAAAAGCAAGAAAATTTATAATTTTGTCTGACTTTGAACAACTAGACTCCCCAGAAATTGGAGATAGATATCTACTACCAATGTGAAAAAAGAATATGATAAATTATGCAATTACTGATTTTATTTATTGGTGAAAACGAAGGATTATAGTTTTAAGTTAAAAGTCAAAAGTCAAAAGTAAGAAAATTTATAGGAAAACTAAATATTGCTCATTGGTGCTATTCTCCAACTAAAGATTTTTGTTGCAACTACTAATTTAGATTTACTTACTGATATAAATATGACTAAATTACTAGGAAAAGTATATATTGTTGGAGCTGGCCCCGGAAATAAAGAATATTTGACAATCAAAGCACATTCCCTAATTACTGAAGCAGAAGTCTTAATTTATGATGCTTTAGTTAGTGACTCAATTCTACAATTAGCACCAGAAAATTGTTTAAAAATAGAGATGGGTAAACGTGGCGGTAAACCCAGTATCTCTCAGTCAGAAATTAATAACTTATTAGTAGAAAAATGTCGTTTAGGCAAACAAGTAATTAGACTAAAAGGAGGAGACCCTTTTATTTTTGGTCGTGCTGCTTCAGAAATTCAAGCATTAATTGAAGCTGGTTGTGAATTTGAAGTTGTACCAGGAATTTCTTCTGCATTAGCTGCACCTTTACTGGCAAATATTCCTCTAACAGATGCAGTAATGAGTAGAACTTTTTTAGTCTTAACTGCTCACGACATAGAAGCATTAGACTGGGAAAAAATATCTCAGATTGAAACTTTAGTAATTTTAATGGGTGGAAAAAATTTAGGTGAAATTGTACATCAGTTATTAAGACATGAAAGAACACCTCAAACTCCTGTAGCTATTATCCAAAATTGTGCAACTCCTAAACAACAAATTTGGATTGGTACTTTGAGGGATATTGCTCAACAAACTTATGCTGAATATTTGTCACCTTGTGTGATAATAGTGGGGGAAGTAGTCAGACTAAGAGATTATTTACAATATCCAAATAATATGGTTCGAGAAAAGTCAGAAGCAAAAGCAGAAATAGCACCTTTAGCAAATAAAACTATTTTAGTAACTCGTTCAGCAGGTCAGTCAAGTAAGTTTACTGAACTTCTAAAAAAAGAAGGAGCAAAAGTAATTGAAATGCCAGCTTTAGTTATTACTCCACCTTCAAGTTGGCACGATTTAGATATGGCTATTAATAATATAGATAGTTTTAATTGGTTAATTCTGACTTCTACAAATGGAGTGGATTATTTTTTTGAAAGATTGACAGAAAAAGGTAAAGATAGTCGTGCTTTAGCTGGAGTAAAAATAGCAGTAGTTGGTAAAAAGACGGCAGAAAGTTTGAAGAGTTTTGGTCTAGCACCAGATTTTATTCCACCTAATTTTGTTGCTGACTCTTTAGTGGCAAATTTTCCTGAAAAATTGAGTGGAAAAAAGATTTTATTTCCTAGAGTAGAAACTGGTGGTAGAGAAGTTTTAGTCAAGGAGTTAAATAGTCAAAGTGCAGAGGTAATAGAAGTAGCTGCTTATGAATCTAGTTGCCCAGAAAATATTGCACCTGAAGCTTTATTAGCTCTACAGAATTTGCAGATAGATATTATTACTTTTGCTAGTTCTAAAACTGTGAAAAATTTTTGTTATTTAATTGAGGAAAATCAGGATAAGTTACCCGAAAATTGGTTAGAAAATATTTGTATTGCTTCTATTGGACCTCAAACTTCTCAAAGTTGTCAAAATTTATTAGGTAGAGTAGATGTGGAAGCTCAAGAATATACTTTAGATGGGTTGACTGAAGCTATTATTAATTTGGTGAGAGTAGGTTAAAAGTCAAAATTTAAAAGTTAAAAGTGAGAAAAAAGGAAAAATTTAAACAAAGAAACTCAAAAGTTAAAACTAATCCTTACGATAAAATGTTACCGAATTATTAATAATTAATAATTAAATAATTCTGGTTTAAAGCCTCCCCTTTTAAGGGAAAAAAAGTGCTAGGATATTTCCTTATCTTCAATCCTCTCGGTTTTAACCAGAGGTAATTATCAATTATCCATTATCAATTATCAATTAATTACAACCTATTTAGAATTGCTGTAGCTATAATTTGTCTTCCTTTCTCTTGTTTATTCCTTCTATATAAAACTTTAAGTAACGTAAAAATATCCAAGTCAATGTAGAGCCTAATATATAGTACAAAAAATCCCACCATACAAAAGTATTTCCTAACAACAGCCTCCCAATTAAAGTAGATCTAATAGCTTGTAAAAAAGGTGGTTTCCATAATTGGAGAAATTCTAGAAATGAAGTGACAATAAAAACCCAAAAAGCAACCCAACCAGCAGGAAGTTGAGGACGAATAAAAATCACTAATAAAATCCAGAATGCTTCATAAAAAATCGAACTAAAAGAATTGTTCAGCCATTCAGAAAATATTCCTTCATAGAATTTAGTTGCCAAACCTAAAATTACAGTAAAAATCAAGCATACTAAAATAATATTTCTATATTTTTTCATATTAACCTACCATTACGCACTTCAAAAGGTAATATAAAAAATAAGAATTCAGGAGTCAGAATAAAAATGGTACAGTTGCTCCTAAATTCTAATTATATGGTGAAGGTACACAAGAATGAGTCAAAAGCCACCTAGAATAACCCTGCTGATAGGCATCAATATAAATTAACTGTTGTCTTAATCCTGCTAAACCTAACTTATTTATTCCCACTTCTGGAAATTCATTTAATCTAGCTTTTGCTCTCAAACAACCATCTTCAAACCCTATAGCTTGCAAATACATTTCACTCTTATTAATACTGATGTACTCACCTAAGTCAATTTGAAACTGTAGATAACCGCGAAGATAAGCATCAGCATAAATTTTTTGTTCTATTATTTCTACTATGTTTAGTTTCTGAATTCCTGCTTCTATGAATTGACCTAAACCAGATTTAGACCTCTGATAACCATCAATAAAGCCTTTCGCTTCAATGGCATTTCTTGTTTCTATAGAGAGAATATTGCTCCTTATTTCTCCAGCAAAAATTGGTTTTTCAATAGCTATTATATAACTTAGTAACAGAAATGCTTTGCCAACAATAATTAACAATTTATACAATGTTTTTTTAGTTTTCCTTCCTATATTATATAACAAGCAAATATGTTTTAAAGAAAACCCAAACAAGAAATAAATACTGTTCATATAAGCTGAGAAAAAAAATTTGCTGGTTTTATGATTAAACATTACTATTAATGTTTAATCATATATACAATTTTTAATAATGTTGATAATTACACAGTAAGTGAAATTAACATAAAATCAAGTCCTTAAATCGACTAAAAAAAAACCTTATCCTCCATATTCTGGTCAGGTTTTTTCTTTTTAGGAGTTAGATTCATACACCCATAATTTCTACTTTTCCAGTTCTGTTATAGCAGTTTTCATTAATATAGAGTACAGAGATTTAGGTTTAAAGGAAGAAGAAAGAAGAAAGAAGTTTTGTAGTCTACCTTTGTGAAAACCGCTATAAAATGCTAAAAATTATTTATAAGTATTCAAGTGAAAATTATAATTAATACTAATTAGGGGCGGATATGCGGATATAAGGATATAACTAAAATATTCTTGACTCACCGAATAAGCATTTTACTTAAAAGCAAAGTTGAAAGCCTTGTCTATGTGCAAGTAGGTATGAAAATGATCGAGTTGTTTAGGCTTGATAACTTGAGATGAACTGTGCTAATCTATCATCACGAAATTATCAAGGCTTTGCACAATCATCTCGAATATCTAAAGCAGAAATCACCTAAGTAAGAAAAAACGGTCTAAATAATATAAACGTTAGTTTAACTAGACAACTGAAAATAATGGCAGCTTAGAATTAGTAAATGATTGGCTTAATTTAGGTTAGGTGAACCACTCCACTCTGAAAGGAAATTTACATCAAAAGTAAGCTCAATGTATGTGATTTTAATCACTAGCATCTCAAGATGTTAATCACCACCAGCTTAAAGCGTTTAGGCTAACCTTAACTTCTGCCATTGAAGCTATGTATTAATTATGTACGGCTTGCTGATTAAATCTAAAAGCATTGATAGATAAAGGTTTTAGGATTTTTCCCCTTCATAAAGTCTGGCTTTTTCTGCTTGATAAAGCAGAACGTTAGGGTTTTGACGAGAATAATTGCAGAAAAATTGAGGGATAAAATATTCGACTAACTCCTCTAAATTCCCCATGTCTTATGTCTCCTATATCCTGTATCCTGTCTCCTCCCTTCACCCATAAGACTTTTCAACAAACCCTATGTAGATTTGAATAACGTGGTTGTAACCCCTTGCTGCTTCGAGAGGCAACATTGATTATGTAATGATTATGTAAGTCGCAATCTCACAGCTAGCCTAACAGGATTGGTGTTTCCTGAATCCTTATTCAATGATATGAAAAATATTTTTATTTTCCAGTTAAAACTAAATCTAAAATTGCTTTAGCAGCCCGATCGCAAACTCCTTCTTTTCCCAAAGATTGACGCATTTCCTGATAATCATTCAATGCCTTATTTCGGCGTTGAGAATTTAATAAAAGTTCCAAAGCTTCAGAGACAATATTTTCAGGAGTAGCATTTTCTTGGAATAATTCTGGCACGATAGACTTCATATTTACCAGGTTAGGTGGAGACATAAATGGAATCGAAAACCTCAGAATATTCCTAGCAACCCAAACAGTTATTGGATTAACTTTATATATTACGACTTGAGGTACATTTAGCAAAGCTATTTCCAAATTTACAGTACCAGATTTAGCGATCGCTAAGTCAGCTCCAGCCAGAATTTCTAAATTGTTCCTTTCTTGTATTTCTTGACTATTTTGTGCAAAAGATGGATAAATTGTTGCGTGTAGTTGATACTTTTTAATTGCCTCTTCAATAGGATAACGATAAGTCTCTAAAGATAGAGGAATCAGAAAATGAACGTGGGGTAATTTTTCCTGAATTATTTGAGCAGCTTGAAACATTATAGGCATTAAATATTTAACTTCTTGTTGCCTAGAAGCAGGCAATAAAGCGATCGCCAATGTATCTGGAGCTATTTCCAAAGCACTACGAGCTTCTTCTCTAGTAGGAGCAGTTTTAAGCCTATCAATAATAGGATGACCCACCCAAGTAACGTCAGCTCCGTGTTGCCGAAAATAATTTGCTTCTCCTGGAAAAATAGCTAAAAGTTTATCTGTCAAATTCACTATTTTAGCTGTTTTATCCTTTCCCAAAGACCAAACCCATTCTTGAGGAGCAATGTACCAAATAATCGGCCAATTCGGCCAGGTTTTGCGAATATAATTACCAATACTAAGATTCGGCCCCATATAGTCAATTAAAACAACTATATTAGGAGATTCGTTGTGTAAATATTCCCTAGCTTTTTGTTGAATTTTCAGAGTAGGCAAAACAAAAGGCAAAGATTCAATAATTCCTACAGAGCCAATTTTAGTTGTATTTGCCAACAAAGTAGCACCAGCAGCAGCCATTCGCTCGCCTCCCAACGCTACAATATCCAAATTTAAACCCTGAAGTTGAGCTTGATGGTAGAGCGCTTCAACTAACATGGCACCTTGTAAGTCTCCAGAAACTTCACCTGTACTAATAAAAATTTTGATGGGAGCCATATCAGTTATCAGTTATCAGTTATCAGCAAAATTTGTAGGGTGTGTCTTTACCAGAAATCTCTAGAAAAGAGGGAAGAGGAAACAGGGAGAAATAATTGATTTTATTTTTGATTTTTGCAGATGTCTACTACTAAGATTTACGCTGTAAAAGGCATTTAACAACTTGACAAAAAAGACAATTTTAGATCTAAAAATGGTGTTGAAGTAATTTATTCTAACTCCTGACTCCTGACTCCTGACTCCTAAAAAATCCCCTAATCTCCCTTAGACATTTTTCCAGGCATCGGTCCACGACGCTTAGACCCAAGAGACATACTTAAGAACTGATGCAATTCTTGTATATAGTTATTCTCTGAAAGTAACTCTAATTCGTTTAAAGCTTCACTAAAAAGTTTACCCGAACGATAGAGAATCCGAAAAGCCTTTTTCAATGCTGCTAAATCTGTACTGGTCAAACCAGCACGTTTTAATCCTACTAAATTGAGCGATTTTACCAAACAAGGATTTCCCTCCACTAACATAAATGGTGGTACATCTCTAACTACACGACCCATGCCACCCACCATTGCCATTTTGCCAATATGAACAAACTGATGAATACCCAAAACACCACCAATTACAGCTTTAGACTCAATTTTGATGTGACCTGCTAAAGATACAGCATTAGCTATGACCACAGAATCTTCAATAATGCAATTATGAGCCACATGAACATAAGCCATTAGTAAATTACCATTACCAATCACGGTACTCTCTCCTGCATAAGTAGCACGGTTAACCGTAACAAATTCCCTGATTTGGTTATTGTCACCAATTTTTACCATACTTGGAGCACCAGCATATTTTAAATCTTGTGGTTCTAGACCAATAGCTGCCCCAGGAAAAATTCGATTACCAGAGCCAATTTCTGTTGGCCCTTCAATCACAACATGAGGGCCAATGGTAGTTCCTGCCCCTACCTTAACTTGTTCCCCAATTACAGCATAAGGTCCCACCTGAACAGTGGGATGCAGTTCGGCACTTTCAGCAATAACTGCTGTTGGGTGAATCAGAGTAGGCATATTTCAATCCATCATTGAAAACATCAAATCCCCTTCTGCAGCTTTTTGACCATCCACTTCTGCAATACCTCGCATTTTTGCAAACCTACCACCTTTAATAGATAGTAATTCTGTGGTTAATATTAGCTGGTCTCCTGGTACTACTGGACGGCGGAATTTTACCTTATCCATAGCTGCAAATACAAATAACCCCTCCTGAATATCAGGCATTTGAGCAAATATTATACCTCCAACTTGAGCCAATGCTTCTATGATTAAGACCCCTGGCATAATTGGTCTTGAGGGAAAATGTCCTTGAAAATGTGGTTCATTAAAAGTCACGTTTTTAATTCCAACTGCTTTTTCTCCCGGTAAATATTCTATGATGCGATCTACCAAAGCAAAGGGGTATCGATGAGGTAATAGTTTGTGAATCTCCTCAATAGTCAGAATATTTGCCTCAGTAGTTGCAGCGTCTTGATTTTGCTTAGTTTGAGGATTTTCTGTGGTGGCTGTCAAATCAGTTGTAGTTTTTTCAGAGGTTGACATTTGTACAGTTATTGATTGGTGGTATTAATTTTACCATTTAGATGGGTAATCCTGACATTAATTTTTACAGGATTTACGCAACTTATTAGTTTGAATCACTAACTAAAAATATAAGACGTTATAGTTTTGTTGAACTATTTCAGCACATAGTTTTTTTGCCGAAGTCTTGTCTTAGTCTTGTCATCTACCTAAAGGTTAAGTAGGTAGATAAAATGATTTATTTGTATATCTACTAATCTGGTATATTTCCTTTTAGCTATTTATAAGAATTAAGACAAAATATTAAATTAATTTGGCACAGGTAGTTAACTCTGAAATTTTTTGAGCCAATTGGATATGTAATTTATGGCTAGCTTTGTAAGCCAAATAATGAGCTTTAGGAAAATTTCCCAATAAACTCAAATCTCCAATTAAATCCAACATTTTATGACGTACTGGTTCATTTGTAAATCTTAATGGTGGGTTTAACCATCCGGTTTCACTACAAACCAAAGCATTTTCTAAAGTACCACCTTTAATTAAACCAGCTTTTCGCAATTGGTCAATTTGATAATCTAAACCAAATGTCCGAGCTGGGGCAACACAGTCAGCAAAATTGTCTGTTTTTGGAGACCAACTATACCATTGATTACCAATAGCTGGTAAATCAAAATCTATACCATAAGTAAAGCGAGTTTCTGAACTAGGTAAAGCAGCAACAAAACTATCCTCTTGATATACCCATACTGGTTGAGTTATTAGTTGTGGGATGTAAGTATTATTAATCTGTGTATCTATTCTTTGATAAAAATCTTGCTTATTCTTGTTATCTCCCAATCTCCCCAGACTTCCCACACTCCCCATCTCCCTATTTCCCCCCTTTGCTTCAACTAATCCTACAGAAGCGATCGCCTCTGTCCAAACTTTAGCCGAACCATCTAACAAGGGAACTTCTGGCCCATCAATTTCAATTCGAGCATTATCTATACCCATTCCTGCCAAGGCAGCTAATAGATGTTCTACAGTACGGATGTGAATATTTCCAATACCTAATTCTGTGGAGAGAGTAGTAGAAATAACAGAAGATATTCGAGCATTAATAATTGGAGTTTCTGGCAAGTCAATCCTAACAAAATATCGCCCCGAATTTTGAGGGGCAGGCATAACCTTAATATGAGATTTTATACCACTATGTAAACCCACTCCCGACTGTGAAAATTCTGCTGCTAAAGTATATTGATGATTCATATTCTTGTAATAATTTTTTTATTGTTTGTAGCACAGGCATCTTGCTTGTGATAGCTATACCTCATACCAATTCACTTTAAAAATCTCACAAATAGTTAGGCAACCTATAATGTGAAATAATAAGCTGAAATTACTGTATAGAACCCCTAAGCGTATCTTCATAAATATGCGCGTTAGCTAGGAGTTAGGAGACAGGAGACAGGAGGTAAGAGGAAAGAGGGAAGATGTGGGGAGAAATAATAAAAAAAATTCAACACTCCTTCAGATAATTTTTCCTCATTCTTGATGCACGAATAGACAAGACTAGCATAATTATATAGATCTCAAATGGGTTCTATAATTGAGCTTTTAAGGCATTCAAATATGACTTATGAATTCTGACTTCTGTGAAACGGTATCACCAATACTATTTTGAAAAGGGCAGAAAAATCAAGGGACTATTCTTCCGACTAAGTAAGTAGGCGCGAATAAACCTAACTATGTAACGAAATGTTGATGCACTTAATACCCTTGAGATTGCTTCCTTGCACTCCGTTCCAGTCGCAATGACAGTTGTAAATTTTCTTACCTACCTACTTACCTCCTCTATAATTTCCGATTCCCCCTAACTACTCCCCACACTTCCCTACTCCTTATTCGCGATCGCTACTTGATATCTCTTACCAACTTTTTTGAGATTAAAGGAATTAGAGGATTTTAAAAAGTTGAGAAATTTACCACTTAATTTCAATTGTTTCAGGATTGTAGTAATGGAATGACTATATTGTTTTTTAAATTCTGTACCAATATTAGAAATGCAAATATAGCCACGAGGAGCATGAGCAGCTAAAACTTCAATAATATTCACTAAGGCTTTTTCCAATTCTTCTGGAGAATTAATTATCTCCGAATTTAAAGTCCGTACATTTTCTGCTTGTTCTGGAGAACTAATTATCTGTGAATTTAAAGTCTGTACATTTTGGGCGATCGCTACTTGATATTCTTGAGATTTTGGTTTTTTTTTCGCTCTAAATTTAGGAGAGAATTTGAAAAAGTTCTCCAGGTCATTGTTGATTTTTAAATCCTTTAATACCTGCTCCAGATCCTCCCCAAATATTGCCGTAAATTTTTCATCAACTAACTTCAAATCTACAAAAACTTTATTCTTATTGAGTGGAATAGTAGAGATGATTTTCGTCACTTCTTGCTCAAATTCTGCTCTAGAATTAATCTCAGGTAAATAAACCGTATTTGACTGAATATTTTCCTCATTTTCAAAAAATTCTGTAGCAATATTTTGAGTTGCCAAAATTTCCACCTCTTCGGAAATCACCTTTGATAAACTTTGTTTAGATTGTCTATCTACAGAAATTTCAGATCGTTTATTCAATAAACTAGCAATAATAGATAACTCAGAACTGCGCCGAATAATAGACTCATTTTCCACTTGTAACAACTCTTGAATTTTTTCCACAAACTCTTCTAATGGAGGAATTTCTGTTGCCATTTTCAAGGAATAATGCTTCACCTCTAAAGTATTTCTATTTTCTATAATCAGAATATTATCTGGTTGTCTTCTTACCCGATAAACAGTCAAACCTTGATTTTGTAAACTATTACAAAGATGAGTCAATAACCAATCCGAAGAACAAACAAAAACAGCTTTAGCATCAGAATATTGCCTACCAATAGCTGCCCCCATAGACATCATTTGAGCATCAGCACTATTTTTACCTTCAGGAACATGAATAAGTTGATATCCACGCTCAAAAAGCTCTGCATCATATTTGCTCAAACTAGAGTTTTTCCAGTTACCAAAAGCAATCTTAACTTGTAAAGAATATTCAGAAATATTAGCTAAAAATTTCTCGGCACTAATATCAATTTTCAGATTTTCAACATCTAATAATAAAATTGCAATTCCAGCTTCGGGAGCTTCAGCTAAAGTTGTTGACTCAGATTGACTAACAGAAATTTCCTGCCCTATATTTGACGTAGCCAAATTTACCATAAACTGCCGACCACAATTTTTGCAGAGATAGCGTTGACGATTTTTAGGGCGACCATTTTTGCGTAAAGATGTAGAACCACAAGTAGGACATTTCATATATTAAGTTAAAACGCAAAAGTCAAAAGTTAAAAGTTAAAAATATTTAATTTCATCTTTAAGAATCTCATGAAGTCAAAAGTAGCAGCACCTCAAAGACTTTATCTCAAGATGTCTATTTGATGACAAAGAGAAACTTTCGGGTCAGAAATGAGATTAAAGGTATTTCTCCTGACTCCTGACCTCTGAATCCTGACACCTGAGTCCTATGATACGATAACCGTTGTTTAACAAAATTTAATAAAATTATGGCCCGCGATTTAAGAGGATTCCTAAAAATTTTAGAAGACCGAGGACAACTATGCCGAATCAATGCCTTAGTTGACCCTGACCTAGAAATAGCAGAAATTTGTAATCGAATGCTACAAAAGGGTGGTCCTGCTTTACTATTTGAAAATGTTAAAGGGTCTGACCACTCCATAGCAATAAATCTCTTGGGTACCGAGGAACGAGTATGTTGGGCAATGAATATGGAAAAACCCCAGGAGTTGGAAACCTTGGGTAAAAAATTGGGAATGCTGCAACAACCCAAACCACCAAAAAAGATTTCCCAAGCAGTAGAATTTGGTAAAGTTCTATTTGATGTGGTCAAGGCAAAACCAGGGCGCGACTTTTTTCCACCTTGTCAACAGGTAGTTATTGAAGGGGATGCTCTTGACTTAAACAAAATTCCGATGATTCGCCCCTATCCAGGAGATGCAGGTAAAATTATTACTCTGGGTTTGGTCATTACAAAAGATTGTGAAACAGGTACTCCTAATGTGGGAGTTTATCGGTTGCAGTTACAGTCTCGTAATACTATGAGCGTGCATTGGTTATCTGTCCGTGGTGGAGCGCGACATCTACGGAAGGCGGCAGAAAATGGGAAAAAATTGGAAATTGCAATTGCTCTAGGAGTAGATCCATTAATTATTATGGCTGCTGCTACTCCAATTCCGGTAGATTTATCTGAATGGTTATTTGCTGGACTTTATGGTGGTTCTGGTGTGAAGCTAAATAAGTGCAAAACCCTAGATTTGGAGATACCTGCCGATTCAGAATTTGTGCTAGAAGGTACTATCACTCCTGGGGAAGTATTGCCAGATGGTCCCTTTGGCGACCACATGGGTTATTATGGTGGAGTGGAAGATTCTCCGGTAATTAGATTTCACTGCATAACTCATAGGAAAGACCCAATTTATTTAACGACTTTTAGTGGTAGACCTCCGAAAGAAGAGGCAATGATGGCGATCGCTCTTAATCGGATCTATACTCCTATCCTCAGACAGCAAGTGTCGGAAATTGTAGATTTTTTCTTACCGATGGAAGCGCTCAGTTACAAAGCTGCGGTTATTTCTATTAAGAAAGCATATCCAGGTCAGGCAAGACGAGCAGCTTTAGCTTTTTGGAGTGCTTTGCCACAATTTACTTATACAAAGTTTGTTATTGTGGTAGATGAGAGTATTAATATTAGGGACCCGCGTCAAGTAGTCTGGGCAATTAGTTCTAAAGTAGATCCTTCTAGAGATGTGTTTATTTTGCCGAATACGCCTTTTGATAGTTTAGATTTTGCAAGTGAGAAAATTGGTTTGGGTGGTCGGATGGGAATAGATGCGACGACGAAAATTCCCCCAGAGACTGACCATGAGTGGGGTGCAACTTTGGAGTCTGACCCGGATGTAGCGGCAATGGTAGATAGACGTTGGGGAGAGTATGGGTTGGATGATTTGAAGTTAGGGGAAGTTGACCCGAATTTGTTTGGGTATGATATTCGTTGATTAATGGATAATTGATAATTACTTCAGCATTTTTTAGGTCAATTAACCACATTTCATTAATTAATAATGGATAATGAATAATGAATAATTACTTCAGATGATAAAAGCTATATCAACGAATGATTTAATATTGTAAGTCATTGCGACGGTCACTCCGTGGAAGAAATCAATCTCAGGGATTTTAGAGATTGCTTCCTGTCGTCGCAATGACAAATTTTTAGTCTAATTCTATATTATTCGAGGGAATATTCATAACAAATTCTCTAAACAGAAAAACAGCTATTTATAGTGAGGATATTTCTACTTTTGCTTCGGGAATTTCTACTCTTTTTTTGTAGTTGCTTTTTTATTCAATTTGTTAATTTTAATATATCTTTATTTGAAAAATAATTTATGGCTATTTCCAGTAATTTTCTAAATAGTAGTCCAAAAGTTGCTGAATCAACAAATTTTATTGCTGATTCTTACCGTGCTAATTCTGCTAGTAATTTAGCAAAACAACTTTATTCGGAAACGCAAAAGTTTGATGATAGTTTAGATACTGAACATGAAGTTGGGGTAAAACTTGTATCATTTGGTGAAAACATAACTTTTCATGTATCAGACATTAGCTATTGCGATCTTAGTTTGATTATATTTCATGGATTTACAAACAATGTATAACCAGTTAAATTGATACAAAACGTTTCGCAAATTAGTTTAATTTTGATTATTTTGCCAAAGTTAGAACCTGAAAAACCTAAACGAAAAATTGGTTTTATTCAAAATAATTGAAATATTATCCTGATTATTATTTAGTTACATATAGCAATCCTAAATAGATTGTAATTATATTGTAAGGTTTTGGTCTCCAAACCCAAGTATAAATAAGATTTTATAGGCTCAA
The DNA here is from genome assembly GCF_050015975.1 of Dapis purpurea BLCC-M126. Classification (NCBI taxonomy): domain Bacteria; kingdom Bacillati; phylum Cyanobacteriota; class Cyanophyceae; order Oscillatoriales; family Microcoleaceae; genus Dapis; species Dapis purpurea. Next base: position 70,321 of record NZ_JBNHER010000260.1, read on the forward strand.
AATCTGACTTTTGACTTTTAATTTTTGAGTTTCAACTTTCCTTGTTGATAACTTATAGCTATATCTAATAAACTTTAACTAAAAATTATCATTTTTCATGCCTACCTTTATCTTGTAGAAAAAGGAAAGTAAAATTAATTTATAGCAGTCGCCATTACTAGCGCGAACATTCTTAAACTGTTAAATTTAGTCACACGAAGAATTTAACTTCTAACTTCTGAACTGCAGCTATAGGTGTCTATGAATGTACAGATTGCTCCGATCTGTCTAATATTGCTAAATTAATTATGTCTACAAACAGAGTCAAATATAATTTTTATAGAGAAAAACGAGAATGGTTAACAGTTATTTTGCAAATGCAATATTCTGTCATTCCCGCAATTATTTTTAGGGTGACATTCTGCGGATTATTTGGTTTTCTTATTTCTCTACTTTACTACCTAAATTTTCCTGTTACTTTGCCGACAAAAAGTAGTATTGTTCCTAGTTTAGTCTTAGGTTTACTATTAGTGTTTAGAACAAATACAGCTTATGAAAGATTCTGGCAAGGTCGGCAGTTATGGGGAACTATTGTTCATACAGTTCGGAATTTTGCACGACAAATTTGGGTGGCAGTCGAAGAAAATAATCCAGCAGATAGAGAAGCAAAAGAGGAAATAATGCGACTATTAGTTGCTTTTGCTATAGCTGGTAAATTACATTTGCGTGGTGAGAATGTGAATAGAGAATTAGAGGGATATATGCCTAAAGAATGGTATGAAAAGCTAAAAAGAATGAATCATCCTCCTATTCATATTGCTTTTTTAATAGATGATTATCTTCAGCATCAATATGAACGTGGTTGTATTAATCCCTATCAACTTACTTCCATGTTTCAGTTACTGGATAGAATGGTTGAAGCCTTGACAGGTTGTGAAGGAATTTTAAAGACTCCTATTCCTTTAGCATACTCAATTCATCTGAGACAATTATTGTTAATTTATTGTCTATCATTGCCACTTCAAATCGTAAATGAATTTCATTTTTGGACTGGTATAGTAGTTGCTATAATTAGTTTTACCGTATTTGGAATTGAAGAAATTGCCCTAGAAATAGAAAATCCTTTCGGTTACGATCCTAATGATTTACCCTTGGATGCTATTTGCACTACAATGTACCGTAATATTGAAGATTTAATTACTTTAGCACCTTGCGTTAGACATTGGAAGCGTATACCGATTAACTCACAAAACCATCATTTTCAATAAATTTAACTCCTATCTCTGTAACCCTATTTCCCCATTTGTCAAAATTATACATATTTAGTTACGGTCTTTGGGTGTTAGATTTGGGGTCACCGTTATTTCAGTTATCAGTTATTATTACCTCCGGCTAAAGTTGGAGGCTTGAAATATTGAAAGTTATTTTTTTTCATCCCCTTTAAAAGGGAGGTTTGAAATCTTCTTTCTTGGTCAACTGTCAATAATTTTACCTGAATTACAACAAAATAAAAACTTATATTAAATTATATTAAATTTTATATACTTAAAGTCACAACATGAGTCTAGTTTCAGGTAAATTATTGACTGATACATAATTTTTTCTAGATCAAATTATGCTCTTGGATTAATCTCCATAAGGATAATATATAATGATAAAATTCAATACTTAATTGAAATAATAAAGTAATAAAAATGGAAAATACTCAAACTGGTTATACTAATAAAATTATAAATGATCAAAGTGGTGTAGAAGATAATGATATTACAGCTATTTATGAGCGGGCTGTAGCGCATTATCAATTAGCAAATTATCAGGATGCAATTGCTGACTATACCAGAGTAATAGAAATTGAATCTAGTAACGCTGAAATTTACTACAATCGAGGTGTGGCCAAGCATCAAATGGAAGATTATCAGGGTGCAATTTTTGATTACACTGAATCAATTAAAATTGACCCTAGTAATAGCAATTTCTACAATAATCGTGGTTTAGCTTTTTCTCAAATAGGTTATCATCAGGAGGCGATCGCTGATGTGACTGAGGCACTTCGACTAAATCCTGATGATGCTGATAATTATTACAATAGGGGTTTCGTGTATGAAGCAAGTGAAGATTATGAAAAAGCTATCGCGGATTACACAGAAGCACTCAAAATTAATCCTGATTATAATCTAGCTACTCAAAGGCGAGAGCATTTACTTGTATTGATTGACCGTCAGTCTAAAGAAGTTAGAGAAGATACTGGAATAATAACACCTCCAACTGATGTGGAGACGGAGAAACTTCCAGAAACTAAGCCTGATGTAGAGACAGAAAAACCTCCAGAAGTATTTGTAGAAGATACTGGAATAATAACACCTCCAACTGATGTGGAGACGGAGAAACCTCCAGAAATTAAGTCAGATGTGGAAACAGAGAAACCTCCAGAAATTAAGTCAGATGTGGAAACAGAGAAACCTCTAGAAGTATTGGAAAGTCCGAGTTTAAGACAAATACCTCAGAAGAATCTGGAGGTGGAAAAATCTCCAGAAACTAAGTCAGATTTGGAGACAGAAAAACCTCCAGAAGTATTGGAAAGTAAAAGTTTAAGACAAATACCTCAGAAGAATTTGGAGGTGGAAAAATCTCCAGAAACTAAGTCAGATTTGGAGACAGAGAAACCTCCAGAAGTATTGGAAAGTCCGAGTTTAAGACAAATACCTCAGAAGAATTTGGAGGTGGAAAAATCTCCAGAAACTA